>JBGMRK010000007.1:0-34654 GCA_048061375.1 Longimicrobiales bacterium
ACGCGTTTGACGCCAACGGCCTGTCCAGCGTGCTGGTGACGGTGCGCGATGTGGCCGGCGCCAGTGGTGCTAACGCTGCGGTCTGTGAGTTGGCCGACGATCTGATCCCGAACGGCACGACCGCAGGAACAGTGGTGGCCAACACGATCGACGTGACGGCGACCCAGACCGGGTTCGACGTGCCGGTCGTGATCAACAAGAACGTTGCGGGCAGCCCGCAGGGTGTCTGCGTCTTCATCGAGTCGGCGGATAATGCGCGTGACAACGCCGGCAACCTGGAGCCCAACGTGAGCGACGAGTCCGCTCTCGTGGTGATCACTTGGATTCCGTAAGCGGTTGGGAGCTTTAGGCTCCGCAACTACAGCCGGCGGGGGGCTTGCCCCCCGCCGGTTTTTTTTGGTGTGTTAAGCGAACGGTCTCTGTAACGTGAGTGATACGGGTTCGGGACATTCTCAAGGCCTTCGCGGAGGGCGTGTCTCACCGGTTCTTGTGTGTGGCGTGGCACGATCCTCGCAGGAACATTCCTGTTAGGTTTCTCGCGGGGACAATTACAACTTCGCAGGATATTGACCGTCCTAAGGAGGGATGGCTGCATGACGCGTGTGTTTCGATCTTTGGTCTGGTTCTGGTTGGTTCTGAGTCTGGCGACGTGCGGCGAAGGCACGACCGAGCCTCCTCCTCCTCCTCCTCCTCCTCCCGGATCGATCACTGGGAGCGTCTCGGTGGAAGGAGACGGGTTGGCGGGGATCACTGCGAACCTCACCGGTCCCTCTCAGGCGTCCACAGTGTCGGGAGCCGACGGATCCTTTACGTTCACGAATCTCGTAGCCGGCCAGTACACGGTGGCCATCGTCGGCATACCCGCTGAGTTCCAGTTCGCGCAGACTACGAACGCGGTCACAGTGGTGAGTGGCCAGGCAGCGTCCGCTGTCTTCGTGGGCGAGCACGTTCGCACGGCTTCCATCACCGGCATGGTGTTGGTGGATGGGGTCGGGCTCGAGGGCGCTACTCTCACGCTGTCGGGTACCGAGACCGCTCAGGTTTCGAGCGACGGGTCGGGCGCGTTCCTGTTCAATGACCTTCGTGCGGGTGACTACACTGTGACGCTGAGTGGCCTCGCGGCTGACCTCACATTCCCGGTGCTCGCGCGCACGGTGACCGTGGCCATCGGGGGCACGGAGGGCATCGAGTTCAGCGGGATCCAAGAGAAGCCGCCCGTCGTGACCATCGCGTTCTTGGAGAATGACGATGGCTTCCGCATCGGCCCGAACGTGATTAAGGACAATCTGATAGTTCTCGTCGACCTTGACGAAGGTACACAGTCGGTCACGAAAGTGACGCTCTTCGTGGACGGCGACAATGTTGGAGAGCAAACTCTCCCGGCGCCCTCCGGACCCGCTGCTGGGGCCGGCATGGATACGCAGCGCCTGCGCTTCGAGGTGAATACGGTCGAGTTCGACCCGGACTCGGGGGGACCGCGTTTCACGAACGGCCCCCATGTGCTTCGGGTCTCCGCCGAAACGGAGCAGAGCGGCCCGGGCGCGGCCGAGACGACGCTAGGCGTCACCTTCATCAACACGGACCTGATCGGGGGTATCAACCTCCTGTCGGGTGCGGGTGGCATCGTGATGGGCGGGGTGCGATGGTGGGGAGGTGGTGACCTATTCTTCGAGATCGTCCCGGTCATCTACGACGTGACCCGCACGATCAGCGCCATCGACGTAATCGCGATCGGCGAGGCCTCGGCGAACGGAGGCCCCTCGCTCGATCTGGGTTCCGGACTGGGTGCGGCACACCGGGTGACGGGCCCCCCGTTCCTGTTCAGTGCGACGCAGGCGGACAATCACGGCTTCGTCGAGGACGATCCTACGAGGGGCGGGCACACAATACGGGTGGTCGGGGTGCTCGACGGTAATGGTGCCGACATCACCCCGGACTTTCTGCCGGGGCGGGCGGATCCACTCACTGGACTCCACGTCGACTTCGTGGGTCCGCAGATCAACCCCGGCGGACGGATCACGGTGGGTGGAGCCTTTATTGTCGGGGGGGAGTGGTTCTCTACGGGGGCGTTCGCTCTAAGCCCGCCGGCCTTCGAGGCCGGGGTGGGTGGCGTTACATCGCGGATAAGCATCACCGTAGGAGGCAACGTCGTCGCGACCGACGTGTCGAGTATCGACGAACTCGCGGAGCGTGGGCTTTCTTATCGGGGAACGCTGGCGTCTTTGGAGGACCTTCTCGGTAACCCGGGCCCGGCGACGAACGTCGGCCTTTCGGGCCTCTTCGGCGTCGATCGCACGCCGGTGAACATCACGGCTGTGATTCCTGTTACTACGGTCATCCTGAATCCGGACGACGATGCGGGGGACGGGATCGCGGACAACCGGCCGGCTTTCACCGCGAACGATCCCGTTTTGGGGGATGGTACATCGGGGTCGGGGTACGCCACCGGCACGGCGATCGGCGTGGACGCTCTGGGCATCCCGATTGATCTCTCCTCGCAGATCCAGCCGAACGCAGGGGGACTGAACACTTTGAGCCCGACGATTCTCCCCACCAGCACTTATTCGTTCGACTTCACGGTGACGGATCGGGCGCAGCCGGCGAACTCTGCCACATCCACCGTCTCGTTCATTCTCGATCGCACGGATCCGATCACGAACATGGGCCCCAGCGTTCCCGCCGGTACAGTATTCAATAGCAGTAGCAGCCTAACCTTCACGGTCGAAGGAAACGCCATGGATGCCAACGGCATTTCCAATCTCCAGCTCGTCGTGCGCGATGCGGACAGCGGAGGTATCCCGGGAATCTGCGAGCTGGTGGATTCGCCGGTCACGCGAGGCACAGGGCCCGGCCAGGTGCTAGAGAACACGTTCGACGTGACCGCGATGTCGTCCGGCTTCTCGGTGAACGTGACGGTTCAGAATGCCGGTGGGGTCGCCACGGTACAGACGCTCTGCTACTGGATCGAGGCCTTGGATTCGGCCACCGACGTGAACGGAGCTCCGGAGCCGAACGGCAGCTTTGCAGTAGCGCGACAGGTGATCACGTGGAACTGATATGGGAGGTGGCCGGCGAAGCCGGTTAGGCCCATCGGCCGACCCGCGCGAATCAGGAGCGCCCCGGGGAATTTCCCGCGGGGCGCTTCCTCGTGCTGATACCCGCGCGATAGGAGGGAGCGGACCGTCAGGAGCCCCCCAACCCCTCCATCTCCGCCTCCACTTGGGCGAGGAGCTCCGCCTTCTCGTCCGCGTGGAGGAACGCGCTCCGGAAGCCCATCAGGGCGACGCCCTTGAGCTCCTCCAGCGTGAACCCCAGGTGCTCGTGCGCCATGACGTACTCGTTGGTCACCGTGGTACCGGACATGAGCCGGTTGTCGGTGCACAGGCTGACCACGAGGCCTTTGTCGTAATAGAGCCGTAACGGGTGATCGGCGTAGGTCGCTGCGCCGTGCGTCTGGACGTTCGACGTCAGGCAGATCTCCAGCGGCACCCGGAAGTCGTTCACATACTGCATCAGGTCCGGGTCCTCGTGCAGTCGCGTGCCGTGGCCGATACGGTTGGCGCGGCAGTAGTGCAGCGCCTGGTGGATCGATTCCGGGCCGTAGGCTTCGCCGGCGTGGATCGTCGTGGCCATGTTGCGGTTGATCACCGTGAAGAACGCGTTACGGTGCTTCTTGGCGGGGTAGTTGTACTCGGCGCCCGCCAGGTCGAACGCGACGACGCCTCGGTCCTTGAACGCGACGGTCAGGTCGGCCAGATCACGTGACGTCGCGGGGTCCATGTTGCGGATCCCGCAGATGATGATGCCGGTCTTGATGCCGTATTCGCGCTCGGCGCGTGCCAGGCCGCGCAGCGGCGCCTCGACGGTTGCGGTGAGCGGCAGCCCCTCCTGCGTATGCAGTACCGGGGAGTAGCGCACCTCCAGGTAGCGTACGTTCTCACGGGCGTTGTCCTCGGCGAGCTCGAAGGCGATCCGCTCGAGTGCGTCGGTGTGCTGCATGACCGAGATCGTCGTGGCGAACTTGGCCAGGTACTCCTCCAGGTTGCGCGTATCCGCGGCCAGCATCGACTGGGCCAGCTCATCGACATCGGACGTGGGAAGGCTCTTCCCCTGGTCCTGGGCCAGCTCCAAGAGGGTCTCTGGACGCAGGCTGCCGTCCAGGTGGACGTGAAGTTCGGTTTTTGGGAGGCGGTGAAGGAGGTCCTGGATCGTGTCGCTCATGCGTCCTCTCGGCTGGCCATCAGCTCGACCGGGTGGTTGCCCGGGATGAAGCCGCGCTCGACGTCCACCAGGGGCGCTGTATACCGGCCGGAGAAACAGGCGTCGCAGAACGAGCCGTGGTCCGACACCGCGGAGATCATCCCTTCCAGGGAAAGATAACCCAGGGAGTCCACGCCCAGCTCTTCGGCAATCTCTTCAACGGTCAGGCGAGAGCCGATGAGTTCCTCGTGGCTGGGCATGTCGATGCCATAGAAGCACGGGAAACGCACGGGTGGCGACCCGATTCTGAAGTGCACCTCGGTCGCGCCGGCCTGGCGGATGAACTTCACCAGGCTACGGCTCGTCGTGCCCCTGACCAGGGAGTCGTCCACCACGACCACGCGCCGGCCCTCCACGAGCTCGCGCACCGGCGCGTACTTCATGCGGGCGCCGAAGTCTCTGTCGGCCTGGGATGGCTTGATGAACGTTCGGCCCACGTAGTGGTTCCTGAGCAGACCCAGCTCGAAGGGGATGCCGCTCTCCTCGGCGAACCCGAGTGCCGCCGAGTTCGCGCTGTCCGGCACGGCGATCACCGCGTCGGCGTCGACCGGGTGCTCGAGCGCGAGCTGTCGGCCGAAGGCCTTGCGGGCCTGGTCCACGCTTACGCCCCAAAGCCGGGAATCGGGCCGCGCGAAGTAGACCAGCTCGAAGACGCACGCGGCTGCCTCGGGTGCGGTCGCTAGGCTGCGCAGGTGCTCCACCCGGTCGCCCTGGATCTTGAGAACCTCGCCGGGCGCCACGTCCCGAACGAAATCGGCGCCCATGATGTCCAAGGCGCACGTCTCGCTGGCCACGATGTGCCCGTCGTCCTTCCGGCCCAGCACGAGAGGCCTGAACCCGCGTGGGTCACAGGCCGCGTAAAGCGTGTCCCCGATGGTGATGGCCAACGAGAACGCACCTTCCAGATGGCTCAGGGCATCGTCTAACTGATGGTCCACCGTATCGTGACGGGAACGGGCAATGAGATGAATGATCACCTCGGAGTCGCTGGTCGTCTGGAAGATCGCTCCCTCCTTGACCAGCCGAGTGCGGAGGTCGATCGCGTTCGTGAGATTCCCGTTGTGCGCAACCGCCAGATCGCCCTCCGCGTAGCTCACCTGGATGGGCTGGGCGTTGCGAACGCCTCCGCCGCCGGCGGTCGAGTAGCGCACGTGCCCGATCGCCGTCCGTCCCGGGAGCTTGAGCAGCGTGGCCGCGTCGAACACATCCGCCACGAGCCCTAAATCCTTGTGGAGTATCGCCTTACCTTCGTACGTAACGCAGATGCCCGCCGCTTCCTGCCCTCGGTGTTGGAGCGCGTAGAGCGCCAAGAACGTGAGTTCCGCGGCGCCTTGCACATTGCTGACGCCGACGACGCCACATTCCTCGTGCAGGCCGTCGCCGTCCAACTCGGACGCCGGGATGTCGGAGGTAGGGAGGGGTATCTCTCGGCTCATGTATTAGTCGCGGCCACCGGCGTCCATGATGGTGGGGATCGTATCGAAGAATAGCGCCTTCATCGAGGTCAAGTCGACCTTCATGTCGGCGTTCTTGGTGTGCATGACGAAACCCGATGCGGCCTCCGTGACCGTACCGATCACGCGAGAGGGCACACCGTGGTCGCGTGCGAGCTGCTGCAGCTTTTCCGCCGTGTCCGAGGCGCACGAGATGAGCACGCGCCCCTGGGCCTCGCCGAAAAGGAGGGCCGCCGTAGGAAGTGGATCGTCCAACGTCACCTCCACACCCAGTGGCGCCTCTCCGTCTCCCAAAGCGCATTCGGCCAGGGCGCATGCGAGTCCCCCTTCCGAAACGTCGTGGGCGGACTCGACCAGCCCCTTCTGGATGGCCGCAAGCACGGCGTGCTGAAGCCGGCGCTCGCCCAGGAGATCCACCGAGGGTGGGGGACCCGCGACGAGGTCGTGCATGACGTAGAGATACTCGCTGCCTCCCAACTCGTCTGTGTTGTCTCCGAGCAGGACGATGGCGTCGCCTACCGACTGGAACGCGTGACGCGTGAGGTTCTCGACGTCGTCGAGAATGCCCACCATGCCGATCACCGGAGTCGGGTAGATCGCTTTGCCGTCGGTCTCGTTGTAAAAAGACACGTTGCCGCCGGTTACGGGGGTCTCGAACAGCTTGCATGCCTCGGCCATCCCCAGTACCGCCTCACGGAACTGATGGTAGATGTGGCTCTTGAGCGGGCTGCCGAAGTTCAGGTTGTTCGTCACCGCGGTGGGTAACGCGCCGACGCACACCAGATTCCGCGCGGCCTCCGCGACCGCGATCATGGTCCCCGTACGCGGCTCCAGATAGACGTAACGGCCGTTGCAGTCGGTGGTGGCCGCGACGGCCTTCGTAGTGCCTCGGATGCGGACGACGCCGGCGTCACCTCCCGGGCGCAGTGCCGTGCCGGTCCGCACGGTGGTGTCGTATTGCCGGTAGATCCAGCGTTTCGACGCGATGTTCGGCGACTCGAGTAGCCTGACCAAGACGTCGGCCGGCGAGCCGTCGAGCTCCTCATAGGGCGACAGGTCCATTCTTCGGAGTGCTTGTACCTCCTCTGCCTCGACTCCCTCGCGCTCATACGTCGGGCACCCTTCGGTGAGTGGCAACGCGGGGATCTCGGCCACGACGCGGTCTCCCTCGCGGACGCGGAACGTGCCGTCGTCGGTGACCTGGCCGACTTCCGCCGCTTCCAACTCCCACTTCTCGAGAATGGCCCGAACGTCGGCCTCGTGGCCCACCTTCGTGACGACCAGCATGCGCTCCTGGGACTCCGAGAGGAGGATCTCGTAGGGCGTCATGCCCGGCTCACGTACCGGCACCGCGAGTGTGTCGATCTCCACCCCGGTCCCGGAACGGCCCGCCATCTCGGACGCGGTCGAGGTGAGGCCGGCGGCGCCCATGTCCTGGATGCCCACGATGTGACCGCTCTTGATCAGCTCGAGGCTCGCTTCCAGGAGAAGTTTCTCGGTGAAGGGGTCGCCCACCTGTACCTGCGGCCGACTGGCCTCCGTGTCCTCGCTCAACTCTTCACTGGCGAATGTCGCCCCGTGGATGCCGTCCCGGCCGGTACGGGCCCCCACCGCCATGAGCGTATTGCCGACCCCTGCCGCCTCGCCCCTGATCAGGTCGTCGGCCTTCATGAGGCCCAGGCACATCGCATTGACGATCGGATTGCCCTCGTAGCCGCGGTCGAACTGGACCTCTCCGCCGATGTTCGGGATGCCGACGCAGTTGCCGTAATCGCCGATCCCGCGCACGACACCGCCGAACAGATAGCGGACCCGGCCCGAGTCGAGGTCGCCGAACCTGAGCGAGTCGAGGATGGCGATGGGGCGTGCCCCCATGGTGAACACGTCCCTCAAGATGCCGCCCACCCCCGTGGCGGCCCCCTGATAGGGCTCGACCGCGGACGGGTGATTGTGCGACTCGATCTTGAAGGCAAGGGCGAGGCCGTCTCCCAGATCGATGACGCCCGCGTTCTCGCCCGGGCCTTGGATGACCCACGGGGCCTCGGTCGGGAGCAGGCGCAGCAGGCGCTTCGAGTTCTTGTAGCCGCAGTGCTCCGACCACATCGCGCTGAAGACGCCCAACTCCGTGAACGTGGGTTCTCGGCCCAGGACGGTTCGTACCCGGTCGTACTCCTCCGGCGAGAGTCCGTGATCCTGGACCAGTTCAGGGGTGATGGGTGGGTCACCGGGGCGGGGCTCCGGCGCGGTGGCGGCTCCGATGCCGCCGGCGGAGTTAGTCTCCGAGCGTTCGCTCACGTATCGTGCCTTGCGGGGTTGAGGGTGTCATCGGGTTCATTTCAGGCGACGGCTGGGCTGAGTTGGCGTACGAGCGAGGTGAAGACGCCCAGGCCATCGATCGACCCCAGCACGTCCTCGACCGCCCGCTCGGGGTGCGGCATCATCCCCAGGACGTTGCCCGCTTCGTTGCGGATCCCGGCGATGCTACGGGCCGAGCCGTTCGGATTCCAGCCCTCGTCATCGTTGCCGCTCGGGTCGCAATAACGGAATACGACCTGGCCTCCCGACTCCAGCGAGTCCAGCGTCGCCTGGTCCGCGTAGTAATTCCCTTCGGCGTGAGCGATGGGCATCCGAAGGGCCTGACCCTCTCCATAGTCGCGCGAGAAGATCGTGTCCGCACTCTCGACACGGACCCACACGTCTTTGCTCTCGAACTTGAGCGTGTCATTCCGTGTGAGTGCACCCGGAAGCAGTCCGGCCTCGCACAAGATCTGAAAGCCGTTGCAGATTCCGAGGACCGGGCCACCACCGTCCGCGAACGCCACGACCTGCTCCATGATCGGGCTCATGCGGGCGATGGCTCCGGCACGGAGGTAGTCCCCATAGGAAAAGCCCCCGGGAAGCACTACGGCGTCCACATCGTCCAGCTCCGCATCCCGGTGCCAGGTGAACTCCGGTTCGCCGCCGACGCTCTTTATGGCCTGATAGACGTCGTAGTCACAGTTCGAGCCGGGGAACGTCACCACCACGGTTCTCATGAAGGCTCTCCCGGTTCGGCAGCCGGCGACGCCATACCGATCTCGAAGTCTTCGGTGACCGGATTGGCCAGCAGGCCCCGGCACATCGCCTCGGCCTCCGCGATCGCTTCTTCGGACGTGGGTGCTTCCAACTCCACGTAAATCGCCTTACCTACCCGCACGGCGCTCACCGATTCGTAGCCGAGCGAGTCGAGGGCGTGGTGGATGGCTTTGCCCTCCGGATCCAGTAGGCCCGGGCGTGGGATGATGCGGATCTCGAGGTGGTGCTGAGTCAATTGTCGTTCTCCGGAGGTTGCGCGTCGGGGTTGAATCGCCCCGGCGTCAGGTCGCCGTAATCGAGCGTGCGGACCTCCCCGGCTTCCTCCGGAAGCTCCACATCGAGGAGAGGGTCCCGGTCGGGGAGTCGCTCCAGGAGCCCGGCGATCACCGAACGAGTGAGGCCCCACGTGGCGTACAGGACCAGCATGGGAAAGAAGTAGTACCGGGGGATCGTGATGGCCGCGAGCACGTTCCCGAACAACCACGTGGTCGTGAGTATGCCTCTCCGTGTCTTGAAGGCGATTCTCGGCAGCACGGGATACGGCACGTGGCTGAGCATGAGCACGCACAGCATGATGATTACCACGCCCATGATTCGCGGCCAGGGCATACCCACCAGGTATTCCTGGAAGAGGCGCGTTTGGCTGAACGGGTAGTACGCCGCGAGGATCATGCCCGCGGTCGTGGACGGCAGGCCGTGGAAGTGGATCTTGGCCTCGCCGCCCTGCTCGACGTTGAAGCGGGCCAGGCGGACGACCACGGCCATGACGTACGCGAGGGGAAGGGTCCAGCTCCAGTTCGCGTCCGAAAAATACAGCGTGTACATGATGAAAGCGGGCGCGACACCGAAGCTGATGGCGTCGACCAGGGAGTCCAATTCTCCCCCGAAGGTGGAGCCGGTCCGCGTGAAGCGGGCTATGCGGCCATCCAGCAGGTCGAGGACCGCGGCCAGGATGATGAACCAGCCCGCCTGGAGCACATCGCCGCGCGTCGCGGCCACGATGGCGTAAAAGCCGAAAAAGAGGTTCGCCAGAGTGAACGCGGAGGGAAGGATGATGATCCCTCGCTGTAGCTGCTCCCGCCTACGACCGGGTTGCTCGTTCATGGCCCGCCTCCGTCCTTGGGGACCACGGGTTGCCGGGCCATGACGGTCGTGCCACCCACGGCGCGGTCACCCACAGCGCATTCAACCGGCCACTCGAGTGGGATGAAGAGGTCCACACGGGAGCCGAACCGGATGAGGCCGATGCGCTCGCCGCGTTCGAGGGTCTGTCCCTCTTCCGGGTACGTGATGATCCGGCGCGCGATCAGGCCCGCGATCTGCCGCACCATGAGGCGCCCTGAATCGGTCACCACGCCGACGGACGACTGCTCGTTCTCCATGCTGGCTTTGGGGTGCCAGGCGACCGCGAAGCCGCCCGGGTTGTACGCCCGGTGCGCCACGGAACCCGACGTCGGCGCCCGTTGGACATGCACGTTGAAGATGCTCAGGAAGATCGAGATTCTCCGGCAGGGGCCCTCGAAGAAGCTCGGTTCCCGCACTTCTACGATTTCGATCACCTTGCCGTCTCCCGGGGCGAGCACCAACCCGGGGTCATTCGGTATGCGCCGCTCGGGATCGCGAAAGAAGTAGAAGACCAGAAATGCGAGGGCCGTCACGGGCGCGGCAGCCCAGGCGGCAACCGGGTTGCGCACCGCCATGGCCACCGTGACCGCGGTCGCCGCCGCGGCAATGAGCATGAAGGGGCGCCCTTCCCGGGCGAATCGCATCAGTTGAGGCCCTTGAACGTGGGGGGGTCGTATCGGTCCAACTCGGTACCCGTAAGCCTACGAAAGATCTCCTTGTACCGAAGCGTGGTCGCTTCTACCACATGAGCCGGGAGATCCGGGGGCGGGGGCGCCTTGTCCCAGTCTTCCAAGCCATCCAGATAGTCCCGCACGGGCTGCTTGTCCAGGGACGGCTGCCCGTGGCCCAGTCTGTAACTATCGCCCGGCCAAAACCGAGAAGAATCCGGCGTGAGCACCTCGTCGATCAACAGGAGCCTACCCTCCGCGTCGAAGCCGAACTCGAACTTCGTGTCGGCCAGGATGATGCCCTGCTCCTCGGCGACACGTGATCCGTGCTCGTAGATGCGGAGGGAGAGGTCGCGCGTGCGTTCGGCGGTCTCGTCGCCCAGAAGCCGGCGGACCTCCTCGAACGTGATGTTCTCATCGTGCCCTTCGACCGCCTTGGTGGCCGGCGAAAATATCCGGGGTTCCAGGCGCTGACTCTCGACCAGGCCTTCCGCCAAGGGTTGCCCGGCCAACGTGCCGTTGTCGCGGTATTCCCGCCAGGCGGATCCGGTGATGTAGCCACGGACAACGCACTCCACCATGATGGGATCGGTGCGCCGGACCAACATGGATCGCCGCGCCCAGGTGTCGCGGGTTTCGGCAAGCGCGGGGATGCGCTGAACGATGGCATCCGGGTCGACCGAGAGAATGTGATGGTCCACCCAACCCTCGAGTCCCGCCAACCACCAGGCGGTGATCTGCGTGAGCACCTCACCCTTCGATGGGACCCGTTGGGGCAGCACTACGTCGAACGCGCTGACGCGATCGCTGGCGACCATCAGCAGCATGTCATCGCCGGCGTCGTAGACGTCCCTGACCTTGCCCTGGTGCAGGAGGGTCAGGGGCGGCTGGGGGCCTACCGCCACGTTCGCTTCAGACTCGGACATCGGGCGCTCCCAGGCGTGATTCCGCCTCGGATCCGTAGCGTGCGAGGACCGGGTCGACCCATTCCGCCAGAAAACGGTCGACCTGTTGGGGCGCGCGACCCACGAAACGGGCCGGGTCCACGAGCTCATCGAGCTGGTCACGGCTCATGCCGAACGCCTCGTCTTCGGCGATGCGCTCCAGGAGGTCACTCTCGGCACCCTCGTCCTTCATGCGTGCGGCCGCATCCATGGAGTGTCGCCGTATCCGTTCGTGGAGCTCCTGGCGGTCGCCCCCCGCCGCGGTGGCCATCATGAGAACGGTCTCGGTGGCCATGAAAGGTAAGTGTACGGCGAGGTTGCTCCGGATGACCCGGGGGTTCACCACGAGACCTCGGGACACGTTTTCCACGAGAACGAGGATTCCGTCCACCGCGAGGAACGCGTCTGGAATGGAGAGTCTCCGGTTGGCGGAATCGTCCAGGGTTCGCTCCAGCCACTGGGTCGCATGCGTCAGTTGGGGATCCTGCGCCAGCGTGATCACATGGCGCGCCATGGCGCAGATTCTTTCGGCACGCATGGGGTTTCGCTTGTACGGCATGGCCGACGAGCCGATCTGGTCCGCTTCGAACGGCTCCTCCACCTCGCGCAGGTGGGCGAGCAGGCGAAGATCGTTCCCCATCTTGGACGCGGATGCGGCCAGGCCCGCCAGGGTCGCGAGCACCTGGGCGTCGATCTTGCGCGTGTAGGTCTGGCCCGTCACTCCGAAGCGGTCCCGGAAGCCCATGCTCTCGGCCACGGCCTCGTCGAGGCGCTCGACCTTGTCGTGGTCCCCTTCGAAGAGCTCCAGGAACGAGGCCTGCGTGCCCGTGGTGCCACGGACGCCTCGGAAGCGCAGGCGGCCCAGGCGGTGCTCCAGCTCCTCCAGGTCGAGTAGGAAGTCCTGGATCCACAAGGTGACGCGCTTCCCGACGGTAGTGGGCTGGGCGGGCTGGAAGTGGGTGTACCCGAGCGTGGGCAGGTCCCTGTGCTCACGTGCGAACCCCGCCAAAGCCGACACACAACGCACCAGACGGTCGCGGACCAACTCGAGGCCGGCCCGGTGAAGGATCAGATCCGTGTTGTCTCCGATGTAGGCGCTCGTGGCGCCCAGGTGGATGATGCCACGCGCCGCCGGGGCGGCGTCACCGAACAGGTGCACGTGGGCCATGACGTCATGCCGAAAGCGCCGCTCGTACTCGGCGGCCTGGTCGAGGTCCACATCGTCGAGGTGAGCTCGCATGTCGGCGAGCGCTTCGGGAGAGATGGGCAGCCCCAGTTCCGCCTGGGCCTCGGCGAGCGCCAGCCAGAGGCGCCGCCACGTGCCGAAACGGCGCGCGGGCGAGAAGACGGCCTGCATCTCGTCGGACGCGTAGCGCTCCCCCAAGGGGTGAACGAAAAGATCCGGAGACCGATCGGTCATACCCACCGTCCTATCGAGACCTGGTGTACCGCTACCATCGGAAATCACGAGCCGTCAGGCCACCGTTGCGCTCGAACCAGATTCGAACGCGTCCGCTCGCTCGAGCGAGGAAGCGCGCCGCGCTCTCCGCGCTGTCTATGGCCCGATTGTTCATCTGCACGAGTATGTCTCCCTCTCGAAACCCAGTAGCTCGGGCCATATCCGCCGCGATCGACACGATCAAGGCCCCCGACTCGGACTGGATCTCTCGCTCCGCCCGGATCTGGGGGGTGACGGTGATGAGTTGCATTCGGTCCCCCACCGTCACGCGCTCCGCCGCAACCGAAGGAAGCTCACTGGCGGTCAGCGTCACTGTCTGGTTTCGCCCCTCGATGTCGAACGTGACCGGATCGCCCGCCCGAAGATCCAGGAGGAGCGCCTGGAAATCCAGTGGCGTCACCAGACGGCGGCCGTTTGCCCCCACTAGACGGTCCCCACCGCGGATGCCCGCGGCGGCCGCAGGCGACCCCGGCGCCACGTCTGAGACGAGTACGCCGCTCGTCCGGCCCCAGGCGTCTGCTTCGACCGGCTCCACATGGACTCCCAGCCAGGGGCGCTTGACCTCACCGTACTGGATGAGGTCGTCGGCAACCCTGAGGGCCCGGCGGATGGGGATGGCGAATCCCAGTCCTTCGCTGCCGCCGCTGCGGGAAAAGATCGAGCTGTTCACCCCGATCACCTCGCCGAGCGAGTTCACGAGGGGGCCACCCGAGTTGCCCGGGTTGATCGAAGCGTCCGTTTGGATCATGCCCAGGTAGACCGCTCGGTCCTCGCCGCTCGGCACGATGTGCCGGTCCAGTGCCGAGATCACGCCGGCCGTGACCGTGGGCTCGGAGTTCGAGAACAGGTACCCGAGAGGATTTCCGATCGCCAGGGCCCACTCCCCGATCATGAGATCTTCGGAGGAGCCGATCGGCGCGACTGGGAGGGAAGGGCCCGTCACCTTGACGACCGCGATGTCGGTGATCTCGTCGCTCCCAACGAGCGTGGCCGGAAGATCGCGGCCGTCCGGAAGCGCGACCATGATCCGGTTCGCGCCACGTACCACGTGTTCGTTCGTCATGACGTAGCCGTCACCGCGCACGAAGAAGCCGGACCCGAGGCCCGCACTCTGCCTCGTAAGTGGCACCCGGGGGTCGAAGAAGTCGAACACGGAGCGGCGCACCTGCTGCGTGCGGATCACGTTGACGCTGACCACGGAGGGTGAGACCCGATTGGCCGCCCTGACGATGGCCGTGCGGCGGGACTGGCCGAGCCCCTCTGATGAGCCCTGCGAACTCGGCGCCCTGAGCCGCGCCCCTGGAGTGGCGGCCGGTGCTTCGGTCCGGCCCGTCCCGGACTGGTCCGGACGGTCCACTTTCACCGGCTCACAGGCCATCAGCGTCGCCGTAAGGAGCAGGGCGGGGAAATACCAGGATCGGTACACGAGCATGGTCCGAGCGCCCTTCAGCGGGCGTTTAGAGGTCAGCGCCAAGGGATCTCCAGTCCTCCAAGAAACGCTCGAGCCCCAAGTCGGTGAGTGGGTGCTTCAGCAGTTGATACAGAACCTTGGGGGGAAGTGTGCCGCAGTCGGCACCCATCAAGAGTGACTGCACGACGTGCTGGGGGTGCCGCAGCGACGCGGCGAGGATCTCTGTCTCGATCCCGTAGTTGTCGTAGATCTGTCGGATCTGGCCGACGAGCTCCATGCCATCGCCCGAAATGTCGTCGATCCGCCCGACGAAGGGAGAGATGTAGGTGGCCCCGGCCTTCGCTGCCAAATGGGCCTGCGTCGGCGAGAAGCAAAGGGTGACGTTGACCCTGACGCCGTCGCTCCGGAGCCGGCGGCAGGCCCGCAGGCCGTCTTCGGTGAGCGGGACCTTGACGACGATATTGTCGTGGAGCCCAGCGAGCCGCTTTCCTTCGGAGACCATCGTGTCGGCATCCAGCGCAACCACTTCCGCGCTCACCGGTCCGTCCACCGCCTCGCAGATCTCCAGAAAGATTTCCTTCGGATCGCGGTCGCCGGCGACTTGGGCGAGCAGGGAGGGGTTCGTCGTCACCCCGTCGATGAGTCCGGCGTCCGCCGCCCGGCGGATCTCGTCTACGTCGGCAGTGTCCAGAAAGATCTTCATGGTGTCGGTGTGCTCCGCGTGGGATGAGCGCCGGAGCCGGCCTCGTCGGCTGGCTCGGGGTAATCTACTCGAACGAGGAAGAGTCCCTCGGGCGGTGCCGGAGGAGAGGTCTCCAACTCGGTCCGCTCGTTCCGCAACAGCTCGGTGAAGTCGGCCAGGGGGCGCTTGTCGGACGCGATCTGCACCATCGTTCCGACCAGGTAGCGGACCATGTGATGGAGATACCGGTCGGCAGTGATGCAAAACGCGAGTCCGAGGCGCTCCCACGGCTCCCACTCGGCATTCATAATCGTGCATCGGTAGCCCCGTTCGGGCTGGCCGGCCTTGGCGAACCGTTTGAAGGAGAACGTGCCGGGAAGCTCGCACGCGGCCTGCTCGAGAACGGCAGGGTCCACCCGGTTGTGGTGGGGCCAGCACCAGCGGTGGTGGAAGGGTGAGGAGGCCTCTGCCACAAGCCCGAGGTGATACTCGTACGTGCGGGCGATCGCGTCGTATCGGGGATGGAAGTCCGGACTCACCGGGTCCACACGCTCGACCCACACGTCATCCGGCAGGACGGCGTTGAGGGCCCGATGCAGTTCCGTCGCGCTCCAGCGCTCCGGGACCGACACCGCGGCGACCTGGCCCGTGGCGTGAACGCCACGGTCGGTACGTCCGGAGCCGATGACCGTGCTGAGGCCTCCAGTCAGCCGCTCCAAGGCCGATTGGATTTCTCCCTGGACGGTGCGTTCCTCGTGCTGTATCTGCCAGCCGAAGAACGCGGACCCGTCGTAGTGCAGGGTTAGCTTGAGCCGATTCTCCCCGGCGGATTCCACGCACCGAAGGTAGAGTGAGGCACCCTGATGTCAAGCGCGTGCCAGAACCGGGGGAATTGACCCCGAATCCCGGTCCGGACTACCATTCGCGTTGCCCCGTGTCCAGGGCATGCGTCGGATAGGCTCAACCACAGCGAGACCTCAGAATGTCAAAAGTCCCCGCCCGGGATTCGCCCGACACCCTTAGAGCGCTGGTGGCTCGCGTCGCGCTGGGAGGGGATCTCGAGGCCGCCGATGCGGAGGCCGTGTTCGACCATTTCATGGCCGGAAGCGCGTCCCAGGTCCAAATGGCGGCTTTCCTCACCGCGCTCGGGGCGAAGGGGATTGTCGCCGGTGAGATCGCGGGGGGCGTTCGCGCGCTGCGTACAGCCATGGTCACGGTCCGGGCTCCAGGGCTCGATACCCTCGTCGACACCTGCGGTACCGGCGGGGGAACCGTCACGACGTTCAACATCTCCACGGCCGCGGCCCTGGTAGCGGCCGGGGCAGGCGTACGGATCGCCAAGCACGGCAACCGATCGTTCAGCTCCAAGAGCGGTAGCGCGGATGTGCTGGAGGCGCTTGGCGTGCGGATCGAACTGACCCCCGACGAGATGGAGCGTGTGCTGGCCGACATCGGCATCGTTTTCATGTTCGCACCCCTTCTGCACCCCGCCATGCGCCATGTGGGGCCGGTCAGGCGCGAACTGGGATTTCCGACGATCATGAACATCCTGGGTCCTCTCACCAACCCCGCGCGTGTCACGAGGCAGGTGGTTGGTGTCGCCGATCCATCGCTGATGGGCACGGTCGTGGCCGCGTTGCGCGAGTTGGGCCATCGCCGGGCGCTCGTGGTGCACGGGGAGCCCGGAATGGACGAATTGAGCCCCTTGGGCGCCACCAAGGTGGCCGAACTGATCGGTGGCGATATCCGCGAGTTCACCGTCACTCCGGATGAGTTGGGCGTCGAGCGAGGTGACGTGGAAGGGCTGGCCGGAGGCGAGCCCGCGGAGAACGCGGCGCTCATCGAGAGGGTGCTCTCGGGGGAGGAACGCGGCTCGGCACGTGCCGCAACCGTTTTGAACGCTGGCGCCGCGATCTATGTAGGCGAGGAGGCCGACACCCTGAAGGACGGTGTGGCGGCGGCCGAAGCCGCTTTAGACTCCGGTGCCGCCCAGGAGACGCTGGCCGCCCTCAAGGCCGCGACGCGCGAATGCCATCGAATTTCTGGGACAGGACACTAATACTTCCGGATGACACCGACCACCACGCCCTGCACGGCGACGTTTTCAGCATCCTCGACGATCGGCGCCATGGTCGGGTTGGCGGGCTGGAGGCGGATGCGCCCACCACTCTCGCGGTAGAGTTTCTTGACCGTGGCCGCCTCACCACCCACCAGGGCCACCACCATCTGTCCGTCGTCCGCGGTGTCCTGCGCCGCGACCACGATGTAGTCCCCGTCCCGGATCTGTTCGTCGATCATGGAATCACCCTCGACCCGGAGCACGTAGTTGTCCCGGTTCGGGCGTATCATGTCCGGCGGCACGGCGAGGGACTCGTGGTCGGCTATGGCCTCGATGGGAAGCCCGGCTGCCACCGCGCCGAGCAGCGGAAGCTCGACGGCTCCAGGGCTGCCATTGGGAGGCGTAAGCTCGATGGAACGGCTCTCGTTATAGGCCTTCCGGATATAGCCTTTGCGCTCCAGATTGCTCAGGTGCTCATGGACCGTGGCCAGAGAAGAATATCCGAACGCTTCGGCGATCTCCTCGAAGCTCGGTGCGTAACCGTGGGCTTCGATAAACGCTTCGATGTGGTCCAAGATTTGCTTTTGGCGCTTCGTCAGCGGCATGCAGACCTCCTTCGATTCGGTGGTGACCCGAACAAGCACCGAATCCACGATACCCGAACGTTGCCCGAAACGCAAGGTTTTGCCTGGACCATGACCCTCCCGCCGACCGCCCTGGCGTGCCCATGAACGCCGATCCCGGTATCCTCGACAGGATCGTGGCGACCAAACGCAGGGAGGTCGAAGCGCTCCGGCCCCGCGCGGGAGACCTGGAGGCAGCTGCGCGGGAGGCCGTGCCGCCGCGCGATTTCGTCGGTGCTTTGAGTCGGCCAGGGCTGGTCTCGGTGATCGCAGAGGTGAAGCGCCGGTCCCCCGGTGCGGGTCCCATCCGGCCCGATCTCGAGCCCGCCGGACTGGCATCCAGCTACTACGCCGGTGGCGCTGCGGCGCTGTCGGTCCTGACGGACCGGGACTATTTCGGCGGCTCGCTCGACGACCTCCGCGCGGCCAGGGAGGCCGTGGACATTCCGGTCCTGCGCAAGGACTTCGTGATCGACCCCCTCCAGGTGCTCGAGGCTCGGGCGGCCGGGTCGGATGCGGTACTACTCATCGTGCGCATCCTCGATGACGCCCGTCTCGCGGATCTGCTGAACCTGGCCCGGTCCCTTGGCATGTCGGCGCTGGTGGAGGCGCACGACGGCCCGGAGCTTCAGAGGGCTGTGCGGTCTGGAGCGCGGATTGTCGGGATCAACAATCGTGATCTCAGCACCTTCACCACGCGGATCGACGCGACGGTGGATCTGCTTCCGGAAGTGCCGGACGAGGTGGTGGTCGTCTCCGAGAGCGGAATCAGGAGCGGAGACGACGTGGCTCGCCTGGGACGTGTCGGAGTGGATGCCGTACTCGTCGGGGAGTGGTTGCTCGGCCACAAGGACCCGGCCGAGGGTGTGCGTAAGCTCGCGGGCCACCCGGTCGAGGCCCGGGCCCGCCATGGCTGAGTCCCGGTCCCGGCCTCCCGACGCGGATCTCGCCACGCGGCCGGCGGCCAAGATCTGTGGCGTTACACGGTTGGAAGACGCCCGCGTGGCCGAATCGCTCGGCGCGGGATACGTGGGCATGATCCTCTCGGGTGGCTTCGAACGATCGGTGACGCCGGAAGTGGCGGCGTCGATCACGTCGAGCCTCGAGATCAAGACCGTGGCGGTTCTGGTGGACGAGTCGGTCGAGGCTGCGGCACGTGTTGCCGAAACCGTAGGTGTCGATGTACTACAGCTTCATGGAAACGAGCCCGAAGGCGTCGTAGCCGAGCTCGGATCAACCGGCGATTGGCTAGTGTGGAAGGCACTCCGGCTGAGGGAGGCTCAGGATTTGGAGCGGGGTCTCGAACGTTACGGGGGGTCAGTGGACGGCTTTCTGCTGGAGGGATGGCATCCCAGCAAGGTGGGTGGTTCGGGGGTGGCCTTTGCCTGGGAGGAGTTCGCCGCGGCGCGGGACTTGTTCCCGGAGGGAATCACTCTGATCGCGGCGGGTGGGCTCACGCCCGAAAACGTTCGGGAAGCCGTATCGCTATTGAGGCCCGACGTTGTGGACGTGAGCTCCGGTGTGGAGCTCGATGTCGGAATCAAGGATTCCGGCCTTGTTCAGGCTTTCGTGAGGCATCTAGGAGAACGCGGCTAGTGTCCCGTAACCAAGCTATGGAAGCATCGGCGCGAGCGGATGAATGGTTCGGGGCGTTCGGTGGCCGGTACGTCCCGGAAACCCTCATCTCCGCACTCGACGAGTTGACCGCGGCCTATGCGGCGGCGCGCCGGGACGACGCGTTCCAAGAGGAACTGCAGGGCCTTTTGCGGGACTATGTCGGGCGCCCCACACCTTTGTACCGTGCTCACCGGCTCGAAGAGGCCGCCTCGAGTGGCGAGTTGTACCTCAAGCGAGAGGACCTCAACCACACCGGCGCCCACAAGATCAACAACACCATCGGCCAGGCACTCCTGGCGCGCCGCATGGGCAAGGGAAGGATCATCGCCGAAACCGGCGCCGGCCAGCACGGCGTGGCGACGGCGACCGTGTGTGCCCTCTTCGACCTCGAGTGTGTCGTCTACATGGGCGAAGAGGACATCGAGCGCCAGGCGTTGAACGTGTATCGAATGGAGCTGTTGGGCGCCGAGGTAAGACCCGTCTCATCCGGCACGCGCACACTCAAGGACGCGACCAACGAGGCGATCCGCGACTGGGTGACGAACGTTCATGGAACCCACTACATCATTGGGTCGGTCGTGGGCCCGGCCCCGTTTCCGCGCATGGTGCGCGACTTCCAGGCCGTGATCGGCGAAGAATCCCGCGCGCAAATGCTGGAGCGGGTGGGACGGTTGCCGGCGGCGGTGATCGCTTGCGTCGGCGGTGGCTCCAACGCGATGGGCATCTTCCACGCCTTCCTCGACGATCGGGACGTAGAGCTCATCGGCGTCGAGGCGGCTGGAGAGGGCCTGGATTCGGGCCGCCATTCAGCGTCCTTGGCGGCCGGAAAGCCGGGTGTCCTCCACGGCGCCATGAGTTATCTTCTTCAGGACGCCGACGGGCAAGTCGCGCCGGCCCACTCGGTGTCGGCGGGGTTGGACTATCCAGGGGTCGGCCCGGAGCATTCATTTCTGAAAGAGACCGGCCGCGCCCGCTATGTTTCCGTCACGGACGAGGAGGCTTTGGCCGCGTTCCATAGCCTCGGCGAACTGGAAGGCATCGTCCCTGCGCTTGAGAGTGCGCACGCCATTGCCTACGCTCTCAGGGCGGCGCCGCGTTACTCCGACGACGGACCGACTCTGATTTGTCTGAGTGGCCGTGGCGACAAGGACGCCGCGCACGTCGCGCGGATGGAAGGTAGGGATTCGAATCTCTGATGAGATGTGCCGTTGACCAACGTTCCACCTGACGCCACCCACGCCACCCACGCCAGCTCGGACGGCTGGGAAGGGGAGGCCGTCCCGGACCTCCCCCTCGACGAGGTGCGTGACCTCTTCGTCACGCTCGGCAAGGCACTGCGCGCCTACCAACTCTATGACGAGAACAACCCGGTCTACCATCGGTTCGTGTCCAGCCTGCGCGAGGCCTTCCGGGATATCTGGCAGGAGGTGGACAAGGTCAAGGTGACGGTGGAAGAGCATCGCCTCATGAGCGGAGAGGCCGCGGTCTACGAGAACGAGGACCGCTCCGAGTCGCTGGCGTTCCTCTTCTTCAAGGACGGTCTTCGGGAGATCACATTTCTTCCCGGCATCGAGACCGACGAGTTGGAGCGCTTCCTGGGAGTGTTGCGGAGTGCGCGCAACCTGAAGCCCGATGCCGACGACCTTCTCACGGTCCTTTGGGAAATCGATCTCACCTTCTTCGAGTACAGCTACGTCGAGGTCATGCCGGAGGGCATGGAGTTGCCGGCGCCGACCCCGGAGAGCGAGAGGGCCGATCTCGGGCAGGTGCTCAAAAGCGTGCGGGAGGAGGCGGAGGAAGACGAAGGTGACCAGGAGGTGGCCGAGGGTGCGGCCGCAGAGGACTCGCAAGCGCCGAAACAAATCAGCAAGGAGGATTTCAACCCGACGCTCTACTCGTTGGATCCGCGCGAAAAGGAGATTCTTCGGGAGGAAGTCGAACTCGAGATGAACCGCGAGTTACGGGTGGATGTGTTGAATGCCCTTTACGATCGGCTCGAGGACGCAGGCTCCGAGCGACAGACGGAGATCCTCGGCATCCTGACGACCTTGCTACCCAATTTCCTGAGCCGGGGTGCGTTGGGGTCTGCGGCCGAAGTGCTCGAGGAACTCGCGAAGATGCGGGCCAGGGCGGGCGTTTTCGACGATGGCCGCAAGGCCGAGGTCGACCATCTCCTCGACCAACTGAGCTCCGAGGCGACTCTGAACGAACTCATCCGAGCCATCCGGGACGGATCCATATCGGCCGATCCGGAGTTGTTGTCCCGGTTCCTCAGACACCTCCGAACCGGTGCACTCGGCGTGCTCTTGCATGCCTCTGAGGAGGCCGAGGATCGCGACTTCAAGAGGGTGCTTTCCGGCGCAGTGGTTGGAATCGCGGAACAGAACCCCGAGGCGCTTCTGGAACTGATCGCCGATGGCAACACCGTCGTCGCCGCCGGCGCCGCGCGACTGGCGGGAAAAATGGGCGTGGCGGACGCGGCCTCGGCGTTGGCCGGGCTCATGGAGCATCCGCAGCCTCCCGCGCGACTGGCCGCCATCGAGGCCGCGTCCGAACTAAAGGCCGCGGGAGCGGCGACGGCCATCCAGGCCCGGCTGGAGGATCCCGACCGGGAGGTGAGGATCGCTTCGGCGCGAGCGCTCGGTAAAATGCGGCACAGCCAAGCTGAAGCGACGCTGAAGCGGATCGTGACCGGAAAGGCGATCAAACAGGCTGATCTCACGGAAAAGCTGGCCGTTTTCGAGGGCTACGGACTCGTGGGTGGAATGGAGGCCGTCAAGGTGTTGGACGGACTGCTGAACGGGAAACGCTTCCTGGGGCGCCGTGAGTCGGTCGAGATCAGGGCGTGCGCCGCTCGCGCGCTCGGAAGGATCGGCACGGATCCCGCGCGCAGGGCGCTCGACAATGCGAAAAAAATCGAGGATCCGGTCGTCCGCAGTGCGGTGAACAAGGCCCTCCGAGGCGAGGAGGAAGAGTCGTGACCCAGGGCCGAGGCGACCGCAGCGAGCGGGGACTTGTCCAGGAGAGCGGACGAAAGCTCCTCACGGCGTTCTACGGAGCTATCCAGGCGCTCAAGCTCTATCCGTTGGAGAACGACCAGGTACAGCAGGCTCTGAACGATCTGCACGGCGTTACGGACGGGATCGTACGCCAGGAGGGCGCTCTCGAGCTTCGCATCGTCGGGGACTTCTTCTTCCTCAACGAGACCCGGTTGCGACTCGACCTGTCCAACTTCTCCACCTTCGGCAGCTTCGCGAGCGTGCTGACGGAACACGGCATCGGTGCGGTGGAGATCGTTTCCGGCGTCGAGCGCCAGGAATGGGCGCCCTTCGTCTCGCTCCTGACACGCAAGGCGGATGCGAGCCCGTTCGAGGATTTCATCGACCGGCTCGCCGCGACACCAGTCGAGCACATCGATGTGCGTCCCGAGCAGGAAGCCGTCGAGTCGGAGATGGACGCCGAGGAGGCGGTCACGGCGGCCAAGCGCACCTATGCGCAGTCGGTGCGGGCGGCAAAAGACGTGCTTACGGACATCCGCCTAGGACGTGCGGTCAATGGGCGCAAGGTGAAACGGGCCGTGCAGAATATCGTGGATCAGGTGCTCAACAACGAGCCCTCCATGGTCACCATGACCACCCTGCGAGACTTCGACGAATACACGTTCACTCACTCGGTCAACGTGTGCATCTTCAGCGTCGTCATAGGGCAGCGCTTGGGCCTCACCAAGCTCCAGCTCTATGAGTTGGGCCTTGGCGCCCTCTTCCACGACATCGGCAAGACGCGCATCGCCCTGGAGGTCATCAACAAGGCCTCGGGACTGAACGACGACGAGTGGGCCCAGCTCAAGGAGCATCCGGCCGAAGGGCTGCTCGCCCTGTTCGGCATGCATGGGTTCGCGGACGTGCCCTACCGCCAGATGCTCATGGCCTACGAGCACCACATGAAGATCGACTTGACCGGCTATCCCGAAAACAAACGGTCACGGAAGCCGACGATCTTCTCCCGCATATGCCAGGCGGCCGACGGGTTCGACGCCGGCACATCCGTGCGCAGCTACCAGTACAAGCCGTGGCCGCCGGACGAGGTCCTCAAGGAGATGAGGGACAATCCGCAGCGTGGGTACGACCAGCTCCTGGTCAAGGTGCTCATCAACGCCACCGGAGTGTATCCGATCGGTACGCTCGTGATTCTGGACACGTACGAGCTTGCCGTCGTATCACAGGTCAACCAGGACCCCGACCACCTTCATCAGCCCATTGTCAAGGTGATCTCGAACGAATTGGGTGTGCCGCTGGCCACCCCAATGCTGGTGGATCTTTCTCTGGGAGTGCGCACGATCATCAAGACGACCGATCCGCAGAAGTACGGGATTCGCGTCAGCGACTACCTCGTCTAGAAGCTGTTTGGTCTGATCGATCGATGCACAAGGGCCAGAGCATCTCCGAGCGATTTGCGCAACGCCGATCCGAGGGCAGGGCGGCCCTGATCCCCTATATCACGGCGGGCTATCCCGATGCGGTGCAGTGCGGCGAGTGTCTGACGGCCATTGCCGAGGCCGGGGCGGACGTCATCGAACTCGGCATTCCGTTCAGTGATCCGCTCGCCGATGGTCCGACGATCCAGGCGGCCTCTTTTGCCGCGCTTCAGAATGGGATGACAGTCGAGGGTACGCTCGAAGAACTCCGGAACTTCCGGGCCTCGTGGACCACGCCGGTGGTCCTGTTCAGCTACTTGAACCCCATCCTGCAGTACGGAATGGGGCGGTTCATCTCGGACGCGGCGGAAGCGGGTGCACAGGGACTCTTGCTTACGGATCTGCCGGCCGGGGCGGATCCCGATCTGGAGGGCGAGGTGCAGGGCGGGCCCCTCGACCTGATCCGGCTCCTCGCACCCACCACCGAACCGGACCGTGTGCCCCGTGTGGCCGAGGGCGGCCAGGGCTTCCTCTATTACATTTCGCGTACGGGCGTGACGGGTGCTAGACAACAGCTCAGAGACGGCCTTGGGGGTGAGATCCAGGCGCTTCGAGAGGCCGTCTCACTCCCCATCGCGGTTGGATTCGGCATCTCCACGCCCGAGCAGGCCGCGAGGGTCGGGGGCGTCGCGGATGGCGTAGTGGTTGGAAGCGCGCTCATTACCGCCCTGGGTGCCGCCGGACCCGACGCGGCGGGCGAGCTGGTCGCCTCCTTCCGGGCCGCGATGGACCAGGTGGCCACCTGACCGATCGGTCCGGCGGCGTTATTCCGGTTCCGAATCCCTATCCGAATCCCTCTGGGCCAGACGCTCTTCTACCGCGGGATCGGGATCCACGAACACGGTTCCTACGCGGTCGATGCTCACCGTGCCGCGCGGTGCCTTCCGTGGCTTGCGGACGTGCTTGCGGCGCGTCCAATCCACCGGAACGCTGGCCGATGTACGGGCCTTGGAGTAGAGGGCGGCGAGGATGGCGGCCTCCTCGAGGTCCCGTGCGGGTGGATTGTCGTCGCTGTCCCACCGCAGGATCACATGGGCTCCGGCGGTATGGCGGGCGTGCAGCCAGATATCGCTCGGACGTGAGTGATGGAATGTCAGGTCGTCATTGAACTTCGCGCCGCGGCCGACCCGGATCTCGAGTCCGCCGGAGCTCCGGTAGGGCCTGTAGGGAAGCGCGGTCACCTTGGGTGCCCGTCTCGTCGTCTCGAGCACTTGTGGTAGCGCGTCTCGCACTTCGTCCGAGGTGACATCGTCGGCTCGAACCCGTGCGAGTAGCGCCTCGAACCGGTCGGCGCGCGCGCGCGCTTCAGCCACCAGGCCGGGGAGCCTCTCCAGTGCGCGTTCCGCCTTGGCCGCCTCGCTGTAATAGCGCGCAGCGTTGTCGGACGGCGTCTGGCGTGGATCCAGCTCGACCGCCACACCTGTGCCGTCGAACCCCTCGAGTTCGACGCTGTCCGCACCTCGAGGGACCTCGTGGATCCGGGCCAGGATGAGGTCCCCCAGTGCTCGAGCCTCCACCGGGTCGGGCGTGTTCTCCAGCCGCCGGTTGAGGCTCCCAGCCGCTCGCGAGGCTCGTTTGGCCTCGTCCCGGAGCCTCGATACCAGGACGGCGGGTAAGGACCCTTCGGCTCGCTCTCCCGCGATCTCGCCGAGCGCCTCGAGGAGTGAGGCGGCCCGCTCACTGTCGTACCCTGGGAGGGCCATCACGTAGGGTTGCGCGCCCCACGTGGCTCGCAACACGCAGGGCGAGGCCGCGGTGGAGCCCAAGAAGGCCGACCAGAGGTCGTAACCACGGGAAAGCGCATCCTCTGTGCCGGTGCCATCCTCCTGGGCGGCTCTCCCCAGCAGCGCCGCGGCCGTAATGCGCGAGGTGTATGCGAACCGGCTGAGAAGGACTCGTTCTCGTTCCTGAGGAGGGACGCTCAGCAACAACTCGAGCCATTCGGCTCGCGCCACCGGCGTCTCGAGACCGAGACGGCCCGAGGGGTCGGGGGGCTCGTAAGGATACCCCACGCGAAGGGACCGGCCACCCCGAGCCCGGTCCTTCAATACGTGCCTGACGATGCGGTCGTCCCCCTCGGCGAGCAACGCGTTAGGGCGGTTGGCCGCCAACTCGACGATCACTTCGGTCCGTATCCTCTTTCCCCGAATACGGCGGGCGGCAAGGCTCAGGATGCGCTCGTCCGGCAGCGCGGTCACTTCGCTGACCTGGCACGGAAACGGGCGTGCCTCGGGCGGGGGATCCACGGGGTCCCCGAGCAGAAGCGTGGGGCCGGGGTCCCGAAGCAGGGCGTCGAGCGTGCTGTCTCGAAAGTAGAGCCGCAGCGCTCCGCCGGCGTAGTCGAACAGGGCGGCCCGCATCCTCTGGCCTGAGAGGACCTCGGACAACTCCCCCGCCACTCCCCGCGTGAGCACGGGATCCCATTTGATCGCCATCCGGCAAGCTATCATGAATTGCGAGAGCGCCACCATAGCGCCGGCGAGACGTGGATTGCCCCCCGCGCGGGCCTATCCTAGTTTTTCTGAGTTCGACTCTCGACGCCTACGAATCCGAAAGCGGAGCTGACAGACCTATCGCCCCCATGGTGTTCCTCTAACATGTCGAGCGGCGCTGGGTCCAAGCTTCACCCACTCGTCCGGGACGCCGCCATCGGGATCCTTCCCGATTGGGCCTCCGCGCGCCGCAAGCGGCGCTCTCACATGGCTCGGGTGGCTGTGCTGCTCCAGCACTGGGCCGAGGCGCGAGGAGAGCGTCCGGACGAGGTACTCCGGTGGCGCTCGCTGGGATTCTTGCACGACTGCTTACGGGACGAGGATCCGAAGTCGCTCCGCAAGATGCTGCCCAAGGATCAACGTGACTTCCCCGACAACGTGTTGCATGGCCCCGCGGCGGCCTATCGCCTCCGAAAGGAGGGGGTCAAGGATGCGGAGATCCTGAACGCGGTGGCCTACCACACCATGGGGAGTCCGAGCCTCGGCGCTCTCGGGTTGGCGACCTACGCGGCCGATTTCCTCGACCCGGCGCGGAGACTGCGCAAGAAGTGGCGCGCACAGTTGCGTGAGGCGATGCCCAAAGACCTCGAGCGGGTCGTGGTGGACATCCTGGGAGCCCGGATGCAGTACCTCATCAAGGATCAGCGTCGGATGCGGCCCGAGACGTTGGCGTTTTGGAACCATTTGCTGGCTCACAAGCGATGATGGAGCGGCTTCGCGGTCTCGCGGTTCTTCTCGTGGTGCTCGCGGCGGGCGTCTTCGTCGGCTCCGCGGTGTCCCAGTGGAAGCCACTCCCCGAAGCCCAGCGCCCGGATCTGGTGGGCCAGAACCCCGTGGTGGCCCCCCGCGGTCGAGTGCGCGTCGAGGTGTTGAACGCCGGCGGTACCGAGAGCATGGCGCGGCGCGCAACGGATCTCCTCAGGGACTCCGGCTTCGACGTCGTATACTTTGGGAACGCAGACCGCTTCGGTGACGATTCCACAGTCGTGTTCGACCGCACGGGCGACCTTGAAGCGGCCAGGGCGGTAGCGGATGTGCTGGGAGCGCGTTCGGTTCGGGCGGAACCGGATTCGAACCTTTACCTCGACGTAACCGTATTGCTTGGCAGGGAATGGACACCGCAAAAGCCCAAGACTTCCGGTGGTGAGGAGTCCGGGGCCTGGTGGAATCTGCGGCGGTGGTTCCGGTAGACCAGAATAGTCGGAGTGAGATAGATGGCGAAGAAGGGTAGTCGGAAGAAGAAGAGCGAGACTGCGTCCAAGCGCTCCACCCGCTCGGCCAAGGAGCGGCCCAAGGAGCAAAACGGATTGGTGGAGTGGGCCAAGGCCCTGGCCGGGGCGTTGGTCCTCTTCCTCTTCATACGCACGTTCATCCTTCAGACCTTCGTGATCACCTCGGGCTCGATGGAGGAGACGCTTCTCGTCGGCGACTTCCTCGTCGTGAACCGCCTGTCACTCGGTGCGCGGATTCCGGGTACGCAAAAACTTCTTCCCGGTTACTCCGAACCGCGTAGGGGTGACGTGATCGTATTCGACCCCCACCACGTGGAGGATCTCACACTCGTGAAGCGCCTGATCGGACTTCCTGGCGACACGCTCGAGATGCGCGACGCTGTGTTGTTCCTCAACGGCGAGGCGCAGGACGAACCCTACGTGCGCCACGAGTCCCCGGACACCGATCGGTATGATCCCTGGATGGCCTGGCAGGTGGATGAGGTGCTGGACTCCGTGGACCGGAGCTCGTACAGCCCCACACGCGACACCTGGGGCCCTCTGGCGGTGCCCGACGGCGAGTACTTCTTGATGGGCGACAACAGGGACTCCAGCTTGGATTCACGCTATTGGGGTCCGCTGGCGCGGTGGCGGATGGAGGGCCGGGCCGTCCTGCTCTACTTCTCGTACGATGGTGAGAGTAGAAAGCCCTTCCCCTGGATCAGGGCCATGCGGCCCGGCCGGATCTTCACCCTGATTCGCTAGAAACGTCGGCATCCGTCATCGCCGTGGCCCTGAGCTGTCCACACGCCGCGTCGATGTCCCGGCCACGGGGCTGGCGTACGGCCACCGCGACCCCACTCGCCTCGAGCGTCTCCCGAAAGGCCGCGATGCGTTCGCGCGTGCTGGGCTCCCAGTTCTGGAACGGGATGGGGTTGAAGGGAATGAGATTCACGAAGGCGTGAAGTGATCTCGCGAGGTCGGCGAGCTTGGGCGCGAGTACCAGATCGTCGTTCACGCCGCGAATCATCGTGTACTCGAACGTGATACGCTTGCCTCCGGCCCTGTTGAATTTCTCCAGCGCCTGCATGACCGTGGGGAGGGGAAAGCGTTTCTCGAGCGGGATGAGTTCCTGGCGGAGTGCGCTGTCTGGCGAGTGGAGAGAAAGGGCCAGCCGGAACTGTTCCGGACGCTCGGCCAGCTCGAGGATGCCCGGCACCAGTCCCACGGTCGAGACAGTGATGCGCCTGGCGCCGACGCAGTAGCCTTGGTTCAGGATCGTGAGAGAGGCGTGAACCGCGTCTCGATTGGCGAGGGGCTCGCCCATTCCCATGTAGACGATATTCGAGATCGGGCCCATCTCATGGGTGCGCGCCCAGCGGCCGGCGCCACGGTACTGCGCCACGATCTCCCCGGCGCCGAGGTGCCGCCGGAAGCCGGCCCAGCCTGTGGCGCAGAACGTACACCCCATCGCACAACCGGCTTGGGACGAGAGGCAGAGCGTGAGGCGGTCGTCCGTGGGTATCAACACCGACTCGACCAGCTCGCCGTCGGCGAGCTCCCACAGGTGCTTGACCGTACCGTCCGAGGACGTCGAGACGGTCCGTGCCTCGGGTTCACGCAACGAGAAGGCCTTGCCGAGGGCTGTGCGCTCCGTTTCGGGCAGGTTGGTCATGCCGTCCACATCGACGGCGTCGCCCTGGTAAACCCAGTGGAGTACCTGCTGGACTCGGTAGGCCGGCTCCCCTCGTGCCAGGAAGTGGGCGGAGAGGGCCCGGACCAGCTCGTCGGGTACGGTTCCCAGCAGGTCCACGGGTGAGGGCGTCGCGTCTGTGGCCATGGTCGTCCAGGAGGTGTGAGGCGCACGCCCCAAATGGGGTCCGGCGCGAGGAAATATAAGCGAAAACCCGCTTCGTGCGGTCGTTTCGGGGCCCGCCGCTCCCGCGCAGGATTCGCTTGTTCCCCCGTTGGGCCGGGGTTAACATTATGCCGGTCATTACAAGGCTGTTGCGGGAGGACCGGGCACTGTCAGCGATTTTGCCGGTAAAATGATGCGTCAGGTCGTCGTTTGGGGGCCCGCTGCCTTTTGGGTAGCGGTCCTCTTTTTCTTGAGCGAGTGGGAGTCTCCGGGGATCGAGCTGATCGCGGTGTACGACTCGGTCGCGCATTTCTCGCTGTATACGGTTCTCGGACTCACTTTGGCGTGGGCACGGCTGCGGGGGCCCCACTACCACCACGGCGCCTTCGTCTTGCTCGGCATCTCCCTGGGCATCATAGACGAGTTTCATCAGAGTTTTGTACCGGGCCGCACCGCGTCGGTCAGCGACGTGTTTTTCGACGCCGCAGGAGTGATCATAGGGTATGCGCTCTTCGTCATGATTCTCGCGCGCTGGCTGGACTCGCAGGCCGTCGCCTCAAGGTGATCTCTAAGACGCTGGATTTCGTTCGATGCTAGACCTCGACCTCCAAGGCACCGCCCTGCGCTCCAGGATGCTGGGTGGCGTCACCGCTGCCAACGAGAACGAGAGCATGCGTTTGGTGGGCTGGATCCACCGGCGCCGAGACCTGGGCGGATTGATCTTCTGGGACCTCCGCGATCGGTCCGGCCTTCTCCAGATCTCGTTCGGACCCGAGTGGTCGGAGCCCGCGTCCCTAGCGTGCGCACATCGGCTTGGGAGCGAGACCGTGGTGTCGGTGGAGGGGGTGGTGAAGCTGCGGCCGGCGGGAATGCGCAATGCGGAGATGGCCACGGGGGAGGTAGAGCTTCAGGCGGTCATGGTCGAGGTTCTGAACGAAGCTCGCACTCCCGAGATCCCGGTATACCTGGGACCCGAGGACGAGCTGCCCGCGGAGGAGCTGCGGCTTCGTCACCGAGTTCTGGATCTGAGGCGCAGCGAACTTCAGAACAACCTGGTTTTGCGGCACAAGCTCGTCATGGCGGCGCGCCGCGAGCTGGATGGCCTGGGCTTCGTCGAGGTGGAGACACCCATTCTCACCAAGCCGACGCCCGAGGGTGCCCGCGACTTCTTGGTACCGAGCCGTGTGCATCAGGGCCAGTTCTACGCGCTGCCGCAGAGCCCACAAATTTACAAGCAGCTCCTCATGGCCGCGGGGCTCGACCGGTATTTCCAGATCGCGCGGTGCTTCAGGGATGAGGATCTGCGTGCGGACCGGCAGCCCGAGTTCACTCAGATCGACGTCGAGGCCTCCTTCGTGGCGCCGGAAGACGTGTTCGGGTGGATGGAGCGAGTCATGGCCGCCATGGCGGGTGTGTCGGAGTCGGTAGAGGCGCCGACTCCGTTTCCGCGCCTGACCCATGCGGAGGCTATGGAGCGATATGGCATCGACCGTCCAGACCTCCGGTACGGCCTCGAGATCCAAGATTGGACGGCGGCCCTCGGCGGTCTCGAGTTCGGTCTGCTACGGAGTGCGGTCTCGGAAGGTGGGCGGATCCGCGGGCTGCTCCTGCGGGGAGGTGCGAGCCTCTCCAGGAAGCAGATCGAGGCGATCGAAGCAGAGGCCAAAGAGGCCGGTGCGCCGGGCCTGCTGTGGACGAAGCGAAGCGACGACGGGGGTTCGGGCCCGCTGTCGAGGTTCATGGTGGAGGGTGATTACGACGCCTTGGGCATGGCCGCGGGCGACCTGGTCCTGGTGGCGGCGGGGCCGGACGCAGTGACGTCGCCTGCGTTGGCAGTGACGCGGTTGGCTGTGATCGCCCCCTTGAATCTGAACCCGATGACCGAGTGCGCGTGGCTGTGGGTCACCGACTTCCCGGTATTCGACGAGTCGGACGGTTCGTTGGTGGCTAGCCATCACCCCTTCGTGCATGTCCACCCCGACGACGCCGACCTGCTGGACACGGATCCGGCTCGGGCACGGGCACAGGCGTACGATCTCGTGTACAACGGAGTGGAGTTGGGGTCGGGGAGCATCCGGAACCACGATTCGAACGCACAGCGCAAGATTCTCAGGCTCCTCGGGCTCAGCGACGCCGACATCGAGCTCAAGTTCGGCTTCCTGCTCGACGCACTGGAGTCCGGCGCGCCGCCCCACGGGGGAGTGGCACTCGGACTGGACCGGATCGTGATGCTCTTTTCGGGCTCACGGAGCCTCCGTGATGTGGTTGCGTTCCCGAAGACGACAGCCGCACGGGCCCTCTTCGAGAAGGCGCCGGTGCACGTGAGCGCACAGGAACTCTCCGACTTGGGGCTCCGCACCCTTGGTAAGGGCGAGCAAGATGGGTAACGGACAGAACGCGGCCATCGAGCATCGGTTGGAAGCGGATGGGATCGACCCCCTTCTGCTGACCGGTGTGAACGACGCCAATCTCCAGAAGCTGTCGCAGACCTTTGGCGTGCGCATCGTTCTGCGCGGGGAGCACTTGATTCTCTCAGGGGAGCTGGAGGCGGTTGAGGCCGCCGTTCCGGTTACCCAGCACGTCATCGAACTGTCGCGTTTGAGGGTGCCGTTCGACGTCAATGACATTGGCCGGTTCGTGGAAGAATTCGGGTCAGGTGGCGAGACCAGGATCGTTCCGCCCGAGGAGGACATTCGGCTCGCACTGCCTGGCACCCGCAAGGTGATCACGCCGCGGACCGAGGGTCAACGAGAGTACCTCCAGGCGATCCTGAAGCAGGACATCGTGATAGGGATCGGTCCGGCGGGGACCGGCAAGACCTATCTGGCGGTGGCTGCGGCGTTGGACGCTCTCTACAAGAAGCGGGTCAAGCGGATCATCCTCGCGCGCCCGGCCGTGGAGGCCGGTGAGAGCCTAGGCTTTCTGCCGGGGGACATGCAAGAAAAGGTGGACCCCTACCTGCGGCCGCTTTACGATGCTCTCGAAGACATGATGCCGTCCGACCGGGTTCGGCGGGTCCTGGAGGATCGCACCGTCGAGATCGCCCCGCTCGCCTACATGCGAGGCCGCACGCTCTCGGACGCGTTCGTGATCCTGGACGAGGCGCAGAACTCCACGACGGCTCAGATGAAGATGTTCCTCACGCGGCTGGGCCTGAACTCACAGGTGGTCATCACGGGTGACAAGACCCAGATCGACCTTCCGCGGCGGAGCGACTCGGGACTCCTGGAGGTGGAGGACATCCTGAAAGGAATCGACGGAATTGAATTCATCTACCTGACGGACGTCGATGTGGTCCGACATCGGTTGGTGAAGGACATCATCAGGGCGTATGCGGCATCCACGGATGAGGGCGGCGAGTGACCCAAGACGGTCGAGGGACCGCCCGACTGCCGGAGTCGCGGGCCGAGGAGAGGCCGGTGTGGCCCGACGGAGTCTTGTATCATGGCGCCCGGGTCATGTTGCTGGTTGTCCTTGCGATCGCGATCACGCTGCTCTTCCCGCCCATGGGGCGGCGCGCGGACGTCGGGTTGGCGTTGGGCGATTTGGTGCCCGAAGACCAGTACGCCCAGGTTCTATTCAGAGTCCCCAAGAGCCGCGAGGAACTCGGGCGTGAGCGGGACGACGCGGCCGCGGGCGTGCCCCCTACGCTGGACCACCGGCCGGAAGTGGCCGATTCGGTTTCAGCCCGGCTCACGCTGTTCTTCGAGCGGCTCGACACACTCGCAGCGGGTCAGGACTCCGCTGCGGTCCGGAGTGTGCTTCAGAGCGTTTCTGTGCCGGCCAGCCGGGAGCAGGTGGCCCTTCTCCTGAACGACGATGAGCGCCAACGCCTGAGGGAGACGGCGTTGATGGTGATCCGGGAGCTCCTGGCACCCGGGGTGGTCGACGCCACCCAGGCCCAGGCGCTCACGGCCGACAACGTGAACATTCGGGATCCGGGTGGAGAACGTCGCCAGGTGCCGCGCTCCGATATTCTCACGAGCTCCGAATTTTACGATCGGGCCGTCAACCTTTTGAATTCGGCCGACCCCGACCTCATCGGACTGCTGCGTCTCGTCATTATCTCGCACACCGAGTTCACGTACGTCCTCAACGAGCCCGCGACGGCGGCGGAGCGCGACGCGGTTCGCGAGGCTGTGCCACGGTTCAAGGCGTCCTTCGTGCCCGGGCAGATTCTGGTGCGGGCGGGTGAGGTGGTGCAGGCGCAGGATCTGGAAGTGTTGAACGCGCACTCCGCCGAGCTCGTGGAACAGGGGCGGGGGGCGAAAGCCGGTCTTCAGTTCGGTGCCATGGCTGGTGCTGCTTCGCTCGCGCTGTTGCTGCTCGGTGTATACGGGGCCCTTGTGTTCTTCGTCCGGCCCGAGGTCTACGAGAACTATAAATGGTTGTTGCTTCAGGCGGCGCTGGTCATGACGTACTTCGGCGCGGCCCGAATCATCGTCACCAGCGTCACGCTTCCCACTGAAGCCCTGCCGGTTGCGCTCGTCGCGCTGGCCGTCGCGGTCCTTTGGGACAGCCGTATGGCACTGGTGCTGGGCCTGGTGCTGGCGCTCATTACGGCCACGCTTCCCGAGCTCCAGGGACCCGACGTCCTGTACCCGACGGCCGTGGGAGCCGGTGCGGCAGCCATGAGCGTACGAGCGGTGCGAAGAAGGGCACAGACGTGGGTCTTCATCGCCATCATCGCCTTGGCGTACGCGGGGGTGATCGTGGCGCTCGGGCTGGTTGGTGGGTACAGCGCCAAGGAGGTGGGAACTTCAATTCTGTGGGCCGGTGGGAACGCGGTGTTTTCCGGTGTGATCGCGATGGGGTTCATCCCCCTCTTCGAGTGGTTCTCGGGTATCACAACCGACCAAACGCTTCTGGAGTGGGCCGACCCGAACCGGGCATTGCTTCGCCGGCTGGCTCTGGAGGCGCCGGGCAGCTACGCGCACACGATCAACGTCGCCAACCTAGGCGAGATGGCGGCGAACTCCATCGGGGCGCATGGCCTGCTGTGCCGCGTGGGGCTCTACTACCACGACATCGGCAAGATGGTCAAGCCGGACTACTTCGTGGAGAACCAGTCGCCCGGACGGAACCCTCATGACAAGCTCAAGGCGCAGACCTCCGCCAGCATCGTGCGCGAGCACGTTACGGAAGGGCATCGTCTCGCCAAAGAAGGCGGCGTGCCGGATCTCATCTCCGACTTCATCACACAGCATCACGGCACGCAGTTGATCGTCTACTTCTACGACCG
>JBGMRK010000007.1:34754-35849 GCA_048061375.1 Longimicrobiales bacterium
TGGGTGGGATCTACCACCACCGTATCGACTACCCGACTACGAAGCATCTCACTGAGGCCGCCTCGCCCGACGCCAAGGGCGTGGGCGACGCCTGACCATCGGGGACCAGTGCCATGGGCCTTACGATCCACGTGAATGTGGCCGGCTGGCCCGATGCGCCCGAGGCGCTGCTTCGCCGGGCGGTCAGCATGGTGTTCGAGCAGGAGACCATCGAGGATGCCGAGCTCTCCGTAACGCTTCAGTCCGACGCTGACATCGCCGGCCTCAACACCGAGTATCTGAGCAGGGAAGGACCGACCGACGTGATCGCCTTTGCGCTTCACGAGGCAGGAGAGCCCGTTCTGGGCGACGTTTACGTGGGCTACGGGCGTGCCGTGGCGCAGGCCGAAGAGCGGGGTATTCCGCTTCGGGAGGAGCTCGCGCGCCTCACGATCCACGGGGTGCTCCATGTACTCGGGCACGACCACGACGATGGAGCCGGCCGCGAGCGGAGCGAGATGTACAGGATGCAAGAGGCTCTCCTCGGGACGCTACTAGACGCCACGTCGTGAAAATCCCAGACTCCGTGCTATGACCACGCACTCTCCTCAAGAAGATCCGACGTTCGTGGAGCGGCTGGCACAGCTCATCCAGGCAGGTGACATCGCCGGTCTCGAGTCCGCGGTGGAGGATTTGCACGCGAGTGACGTCGCCGACGTCGTCGAGTCCCTTCGGAACGACGAGATGCGGCTCGCGCTGGTCAGGGCGCTCCCATCGGAGCTGGCCTCCGAGGCCCTTGCCGAGATGGAGGAAGGCGATGAGGCTGCGGAGTTGCTTGTTGCTCTCGCCCCCGAGGAGAGCGCAGAGCTGATTCAGGAGTTGGCCGACGACGACGCGGCCGACCTGATCGCCGAGCTCGACCCTGAGGAACAAGACCGCATCCTCGCCGAACTCCCCGTGGACGAGGCCGGTGACCTGCGGGGGCTGCTCCAGTACGACGAGGAGAGCGCTGGCGGGTTGATGACCACGGCGTTGGTCTCCGTGCAGGCCCACATCACCGCGGGACAGGCCATCGAGCAGGTTCGGACCCAAGGCCGGGAGGTGGAGGATTTCTAC
>JBGMRK010000008.1:0-16103 GCA_048061375.1 Longimicrobiales bacterium
GACCCTCAGCTTGGGAAGCTGATGCTCTACCAACTGAGCTACGCCCGCACCTCCATCCAATAACCTAGCCGATGATCTCGTAGCTATAGCCACCGACCGGTTGGTCGCCCGAGAACTCGACCCTGAAGGCCATGGCTACATCGGCTCCGCCGGCCATCACCTCGACGTCCCTCGTCCCTATTTCGACTCCATCCCGATCGAAGAAGTGGAACCGCAGCGTGACGGGGACACCTTCCTCGAGGGTCTTGTTCACTACAACGCCCTCGATCCGGGCGCCTGTGTCGCCAAGCGTGATAATGCGGAGGTCGTCCACCAGGAAGGTCAGTTCCTCCATCTTCTCCATGAGCCTTACGCCTTCGTCGGAGCTACCTGTCTCCACCAAGGCCCGCGCGTGGAAGCGGAACGCGAACTCGTTGCGCGGGTCCATATTCAAGAGGTGTTTCGAGAACGGGAGGAGATCTTCGTACTGCTCCGCGAGCACCATGCTTTGGGCCGTGTTCTGAAGCGCATCCCGGTGCATGGGATTTCGGTCGATTACCTTCCTGAAGGCGACTGCGGCCCTGTCCCAGGCCTCGGCTTGGTAGAAGCCCACTCCGGCGTTGTAGTAGTCGTACTCGGAGGCTGCACTGTCCGCCAGGATCTGCTCGTACATCTCGAGCGCGGCTTCGCCCTCGCCACCCGCGGCCAACGCGATGGCCAGATTGCTCTTGGCCTGCTCGTTGTTCGGGTCCACGTCCAGTACTTCCTGATAAGCTTCGGCGGCCTCAGTTGGCCGGTCGGTGCCGAGGTAGAGTCGACCGATGTTGATCAGGGCCAGGGACCGAAAGTTGGCCCATCTCGTCAGAGTTTCCTCTTCTCGGTCTCGGGTCGACGGCTGGTCGATGGCCCGGATGACCTCACGGTACGCGTCGATGGCTCCCTGGTACTCGGCTCTGTTGGCCAGGATCGACGCGATGCTCAAATAGGCCTCGGGGCGCTCGTCGTAGACGACGTTCGCGTCGATGAATAGGCCCAGCGCCGCCTGCTCATCAGAGGCTGCGAGTGCGAGGGCATCGTTGTACGCCTCGACCCATCCGTTCTCACGGTAGAGTAAGGTCTCCTCTAGGTATTCGGGCCAGAGTTCCTCCGCCTTGTCGAAGGCACTGTCCGCTTCGGCGTATCGGCCCAATCCCATGTACGCTCGCGCAGCTTGGAAGTACGACTGCGAGTTCATGGAATCCGCTTGGACTCCGTCCAGCGCCAGCTCCAGCGCCTTCTGGTAGGCGGCCTCCGCGTCGGTCGGAAGCGCGGCCGTACGTGCGGACTCGAGATTGGCTGACGCCAGGGCCGTGAAGGCGGTGTCTTTCGGTTTCTGCGCCTCCACCGAGGTGGTTACAATGAACGTGCCCAGTCCGGCCAGGATGAGTCCCAAACGGAAATTCATCCGAAAATCCTCCTTCATTTGTTGGCATGCATAGTTATGAAAATTAGAGATCGCCACGTAGATCGTCAACGCATGGTTTGTCGGTCTTCCCTGCTTGAACACTACGTCAATATACCGAGCAAAGGAGCGCAAGATTCGTGCTATCCCATCCGTTCCGTCAATTCCCTAAATATGTCAAGATCCGTGCCGCCAGGGTGTCGCTGAACCCAGGTATTCGCGCGATATCTCCGGGTGAGGCCCCACGGACGCCTCGAACGGACCCGAAGCGCTGAAGCAGCAAACGTTGGCGGTTGGGCCCTATGCCCGGAATGTCCGCCAGATCGCTCCTGATCGTACGCTTTCGCCGGAGCTTCCGGTTGTACGACACCGCAAAACGATGCGCTTCGTCTCGGATGCGCTGGAGCACATGGAGCGCCCGGTCCCTCTTCTCGAGGCGGATCGGCTCTGATCGGCCGGGCAGAAAGACCGACTCCTCCCTCTTGGCCAGTGCTGCAAGCGCCACATCCGACATTCCCAATTCGCGTAGAGCGTTCGCCGCCGCGCGGAGCTGCCCCTTCCCGCCGTCGATCAGCGCCAGGTCGGGGAGTGGCTTCTCCTCCTCCGTACGTCGCCGGAAGTATCGGCTTACCACTTCGGCCATCGAGCGGTAGTCGTCGTTGCCCCAGTCGCCCTTGATGCGCATGTGGCGGTATTCAGCCTTCTTTGGCTCGCCGTTCTCGAAGACCGCCGCGCTCGCTACCGTTTCCGTGCCTTGGGTGTGCGACACGTCGAAGCAGACCATGAGGCGGGGCACGATCTTGAGGTCGAGCTTTTCCTGTAGGTCGTAGAGCACCAGGTCGGCACGGTCCGCAACATCTTCGAGCGAGGCTCTCGTGTCCTCGAGCGCGTGGCGGGCGTTGTCGCCTGCCAGCGCGAGTAGGCGCTCCTTGGCACCCCTTCGGGGCAAAAAAATCCGGACGTGGTGGCCGGTCGCCTCGGTCAGAATTTCGGTCAGAACCTCCTGATCCTCGAATTCAGCGGGGACGAGCACCTCACCCGGGATGTCACCGTAACCCAAGTCTCCGAGTCCCAGATAGTAGCGGGTGGCGAACGAGGCCAGCAGGGCATCGTCCGACTCGTCTTCGATGTCGGAGAACCTCTGCGTGTCCCGCCCCAACAGCACACCACGACGGATTCGCATCACGACACCGACGGCCAGGGCGCCGTCCCGGGCGAGACCCACTACGTCGTGATTCCCTCCCCCGAGCTTCTCGACGCGCTGCTCGCGCGCCAGGGCGTCCAAGGCCGGGAGCAGATCCCGCAGTCGCGCGGCGCGCTCGAAGTCCGTGGCCTCGGCTGCCATACGCATGCGTTCTTCGACCTGTGCACGCACGGCCTCGCTCTCCCCTTCGAGCACGCTCACGATCTCATCGATCATAGCGGCGTAGGAGGCTCGATCCTGGAGGCCCACGCACGGCGCCAAGCAAAGGCCGATGTGGTAGTCGAGGCATGGGCGGGACGGCGTCTCGTCCGGTAGGTCGTAACGGCACGACCGTACGGTGTAGAGCCTCTTGATGAGATCCAAAGCCCGCCGCATGGACCCCACGGCGGTGTATGGCCCGAAGTATCGGGAGCCATCGTCGACTGTCCGGCGCGTGACGTAGACTCTCGGAAACGCTTCGTTTAGGGTCACCTTGATGTAGGGATACCTCTTGTCATCGCGAAGCTGGACGTTGAAGCGGGGCTGATGCTCCTTGATCAGGTTGGCTTCCAGGATCAGGGCCTCGGCCTCGGAGCCGACCACGATGGTCTCGACCGACTCGATACGCTGAACCAGGCTTTGCGTCTTGGGAGAACTCGATGGCCCGGCGCGGAAGTAGCTACGCACTCGCACTCGCAGCGATTTGGCCTTACCTACATAAAGAACTTCGCCCACGCCGTTCTTGAAGAGGTAGACTCCGGGGCGGGTAGATAGGCTAGTGATCTGATCCTGCAGCACCTTGAAAAACCCTACCTCATTTCCTGAACGCGGCCTTGAGGGAGATGCCCACGCCCAGTGCGGACGTGACGGCAAGGTATGTTACCCCGAACGCGAACCCCGTTCCTACGGCGAGGATCGGAAGAACGAGTCCAGGCGCAACTCCCCCGAGCGCGAAGCTGACCAAGCCGTCCCAGGCGGGGTCGGCCGACCCGAGAAGCCATTTCGCGCCGACGCCGACGATGCCCGCGGCTGTGGCGGCAACCACGATGCGCGTAATGCGTCCGGGTGCGGGTGAGTGGTCTCCGATGTGCTTGCGAAGCCGGTGCCGCAGCACGGCGTACTCCAGCCAGGCCGCGACGGTTGCGCCGGTGGCGAGGCCTACTGCCCCAAAGCGCACCTCTCCGACACCGAAGTTCTCGAGCGGAAACATGAGGGCGATGCCGGTGGCGGCGGACAGAACCATACGAGCCACGGCGAAGACCGCGGGCGTTTTGGTGTCGTGTAGCGCATAGTAGGCCGAGGTGAGGGCCCGTGACGCAGCGGAAGCCGGGAGCCCCACGGAGTACGCGACGAGTACGAGGTACACGAGTGTGGTCGAATCCGTCCCGAACCGACCGCCCTGATAGAGCGTGCCGACGAACAGGTCGCCCAGCACGACGTAGGCCACCGCGGTGGGAATTACGAAGAAAGCGACTCGCCCCAGCGCGTCGCCCACGCGTCCGGCCAGCGCCTCTCGCGCTCGCGCCCTCTCACGCGACAGCTCCGGAAGCTCGGCCGCGGCCACGCTGAGCCCGAACAACGAAATCGGCAGGTAGTAAAGCCTCTGGGCGAAGTACAGTCCGGAAATCGCGCCCGGGGCCAGAAAGCCCGCTATGATCATGTCCGCAAGTCCACTCAGGCTAACAATTCCTCTAGCGGACACCACCGGCACGAAGTTACGGATGGCCTGCCCCATGCCGGACACACGTGTACTGACGGAGAGCCGAAGACGCCCCAGAACGGGTACGAGCCAAGGAATCTGGATCAGCAGCTGGAGCAAGCCGCCTACGAGCGCTCCCCAGGCCAGGGCCACAACCAGATCTACGTCGCGCCCCTGGGCCGCCCAGCCCATAGTCAAGCCGAAGAACACGAGCACCGTGATCATGGAGAGATTCCACAGCGCCGGGGCCACGTACGAAGTGAAGAAGCGCCCGTGGCTGTTCAGGATCGCCAGCGCCCAGGCCGACATGGCGATGAGGGCCACCATGGGGAACAGGATGCGCATGAGCGTGGTGAGGAGGGCCTGCTGCTCGAGGGTGAACTCCGGAAACGCGTAACGTGCGATGGCCGGAGCGACCGCGATGCCGACCAACGCGGCCGTCCAGGCCAGCACGGTCACGAGACCCAGCGCGGCGCCGGCGAACCGGCCGGCCTCTTCTTCCCGTCCCTCGCCCAGCATCTCTGAGTAGACCGGAATCACCGAGGCGCTGAGCGTTCCTTCTCCCAGCAACACCTGGATGACGTTGGGAGTCCTCACCGCCGCGGCCCAGACGTCCATCACGGCCGTGGCTCCGAGGAAGCGCGACAGCAGCGCATCCCTCACGAAGCCCACGACACGGCTCAAAAAAATACCCGCGCCGACCCGGAAGGCAGCGCGGGACGTATCGACCCTCCCGGGCGTCCGGTTAGTCGGTTCGGTCAACGGGTGGAAGGGCCTCTGAAGGTTGGCGATCGGCGAGTAGCTCTTGCATGAACTCACTCTCGTCCTCGAGCTTACGCACCTCGGTGGTAAGGCGCTCCAACTCGCCCTCGAGGAAGGCCATCCGCTCCGCCATCATGTCCGGCGCCTCACCCAGCCCTTTTCGTTCCAAGCGACCGGCTAAAGCACGCCCCACAGGCGAGTCCAGCACGATCGCGAGGATCGGGATGAGCAATACAAGAATGAAGATCGTCGGCCACATAGGCTGAAGTTACTTTGATCCGGAGGGCAAATCCACCTTGAGTGCATCTACCAGCGCGGCCATGAAGGGGTTCCCGAACCGGAATAGGTAGTAGAACGGGTTGAGCATCCGTTCCTGAGGTTTTCCCTCGGGAAACATATGGAGTTGCGCCTTCTCGAGCTGTCCCAACGCGATCTCGTTCTGGCGTTTCACGCTCTGCACGATCTTCTTCTCGGCTTCTTGTATGGCAGCGAACGAGGTGTTACGGGCATGGGTCACGGGTCCCTTCAGCGTGGGATCTATGGCCAGGGCTGCTTCGAGCAACTCCGAAGACCCCTCGCCCACCGCGTCCCGCAGTCCCCCCAGTGCCTTTCGTACCTCTGCGGGCACCTCATCCTTCGCGATCTCGCTGGCGACCTCATGATGGGGGCGACCGAGCGTCTCCAGCCCGACCTCGAACTTGTCCATCACCTTGCGGATCTTGGGTTCGACAATGGTGACTGCGTGTCGTGGGTGGATCACCGGCATCTGCATTCCGTGAGACTCGTAAAGGCCACGGATCTGGGCGTAATACGCCATCTCACCCGGACCTGCCACGTAGCTGACGACCGGAAAGACCTCGCTCTCCACGATCGGCCTGAGAAGGACGTTGGGGCTCAAAACCGATGGATCCGCCTGGACTCGCGCCAGGATGTCCTCTCGCGTCAGGCGGGCACCGGAGTGATGCAGGTGGAAACCGTCTTCGTCCCGATACAGACGCTCGCGTCCCGCCGGACCCTCTAGGAAGAGGTTCACTCCCCCTTCCATGATGTGGACTTGCACGTGGTAACCGTCCGCCTCCAAGGATTCTGCGGTGCCGCGCAGGAGCGCTTCGGTCCCGAGCCCGTCCAATTCGGAAAGGAGCACGGGTGAAGACCGATCCTTGACCACCGGGTTGGCGGCATCCGTGAAGAAGAGTCCTTGTGGCCCCAAGAGACCTTCCATGACCTGCTGAAACGAGCTCGAGAGAGTTGCTGGAGAGTCGTGTGCGTCTCGAAGTAACTTGATGTAAGTATCGCTAAAATCTGTATTGGGCAGTATTTCCAAAAATTCAACCAACGCGGCATCGAGGTTCGTGGCGCACTCTATACGATGGATCGGCTGGTTCTTGGCCCCGGGGTCGGCCACTTGGACAAGGCGTAGCTGGTTCGCCGAGTCGATGGCATAGGTGTGGTCGGCCTCGGCCCAATCGTGATCGTCCGACGCCACCCAGAAGAGCGGCAGTACGGGGCGGCCGAGGTCGGCCTCCAGGGCGCGAGCGAGGGAAATGGTGGTCAGCGCCTTGTAGATCGAGTACAGGGGGCCGCCAAAAAGACCGGGTTGCTGGCCCGTGGTTACGACCAGACCGCCCTTCTCCACCCATGAATCGAGGCGCTCGTTCGAAACACCGTCCGGCGCCGTCATGGCCCCGAGCGCCGTCCGACGGGCGTCGGCGTCGAACCGTGTGTCCAAATCGTCGAGCTTGGAGCGATAGGCCGAGGTGTCCCGCCATGACGCACCGTAGTAGGGCGTCACTCGGTCCGATGCCTCCAGGTAATCTCGCGCGACGTCGGACCCGCCCGGCCAGCCGACGATGAGTTCGACGTTCAAGTGGCACTCCCTTTGTGATACGGCTCGTTCTTGAGGATCGTACCAGCCCGATACAGCTGCTCGGCGAGCACCAGGCGGGCCATCTCGTGCGGCATGGTCATCGGTGATAGGGCGAGCTGCTTGGAGGATTTAGCCAAGAGCGCATCTCCGAGGCCGAAGGCACCCCCCACAAGAAACGTCACTCCAGGCGAGGAACGCACGCCCTGCTCTTCCAGGTAGCGGGCCAACTCCGTGGAGGATATGGCCTTGCCCCGGCGCGTGAGGGCGACGATGTCCGTGCCGGCCGGAATACGCCGATCGAGGCGCTCCCCCTCGGCGGAGCGTACCGCCTCTGGAGACTTGTCCCCGCCTCTCGAGCCCCCGGCCTCGACCTCGACGATCTCCAGCTTCCAATACCGACCCGCCCGACGCTCGAAATCCCGGACCGGCGCCTCGAGTGGGCCTTTCACCCGGCCCACGGCGAGTACAGTGATCTTCACGGGACCTCGACCATTCCTGTGGCCACGCTGTCCCTGAGGAATCGGCCGTCATCGGTCTCTGGATGATCGGTGTTGAAATGAAGACCGCGGCTCTCCCGACGCCACAGCGCGCAGCGCACGATCAGGCGCGCACACTCGATGAGGTTGCCGAGCTCGATCGCCTCCGTGGTCGGACATTCCGAGACCGGGGCCTCGTCGTGCTCCAGGGCGAGTCGCGAAAGTTCGCGTTCGGCCTCGTGGAGTTGGGCGTCGGTGCGAACGATTCCAACCAGGTCCCACATGAGCGCACGGATCTGTCCGCGCGCCTCCTCGACGTGGTCGAGCGGTCTGCCTCCGCCGGTGGCCCGAGACGAAGACTCGACCACGAGGCCGGAGGGTGGGTCACACCCGAGCTCCGTGGTCACCGCCAAGGCGGCCCGGTGGCTGAACACAACGGCCTCCAACAAGGAATTGGAGGCCAGGCGGTTCGCGCCGTGTACGCCGGTGCAGGCCACCTCGCCGGACGCGTAGAGGCCATCGAGCGATGTGCGCGCGTCGAAATCGGTGAACACACCGCCGCACGAGTAATGCGCGGCCGGGACGACCGGAATCCCGTCGAGCACGGGATCGATCCCCCGGGACTGGCACCCCTCCAGCGTGCCGGGGAACCTCGACGCGAACTTGTCGGGTGCGATCGAGGACACGTCGAGAATCGCGTGGGTCTCCCCGCGCTTGCGGAGCTCAGCGTCGACGGCGCGGGCCACGACATCGCGGGGAGCCAGAGACCCCCTGGGATCGTAGCCGTTCATGATAGGAATTCCGTCCATGCGACGCAGAATCGCGCCTTCCCCTCGCACGGTCTCCGAGATCAGGAACGCCGGGTCTTCGGTTGGATAGAGGGCGGTCGGGTGGAATTGCATGAACTCCATGTTGCCGATTCGGGCGCCGGCGCGACGAGCGATGGCGATGCCGTCACCCGTGGCTATGCCCGGGTTGGTCGTGTGCAGATACACCTGGCCGCACCCGCCCGAAGCGAGGAGGGTCACCCGGGCGCGTACCTCGATGAGGCGATGGCCGTGGTGATCCAAGACGATCGCTCCGACGCACCGCGCGGAGTCGGGTCCGGGCCGAGAGGCTACGAGGAGATCGACGGCCACGTGGTCTTCCAGCACGTCGATGTTCGAGGTGCCGTCCACGGCCCGTATGAGAGCCGACTCGATCGCGCGCCCGGTGGCATCTCCATGGTAGGCGATACGCCTCCGCGAGTGACCGCCTTCCAGGGCGAGGGAGAGGCTCTCACCGGTGTGATCGAACGCCGTCCCCCATGCCACCAGTTCGCGAACCCGTTCGGGGCCCTCGGCGGCCAGCACCTCGACGACTTCCCTGTGGCTTAGACCTGCCCCTGTCGCAAGCGTATCACGCACATGTAGTTCTGGGCTGTCGTCGTCACCGAGGGCCGCGGCGATCCCGCCTTTGGCGTGGTTGGTGTTGGACGTAGCGCTCTCCTTCTTAGTGATCACCAGCACGCGTGCGGTCGCAGCCATCTTGAGCGCAAACGAGAGGCCTGCGATACCGCTTCCGATCACCAGCACATCGGTCTCGACGATGGCCCGGTCAGGCATGTGTCTCAATGTCGAAGAGGGCACGAATACGCTCACGTACGATCCCCTCTCCCAACTCCCACTCCAGCCGGAGACTGAGCACTCGCACGTCGGGCAGCAGGTGTGTGAATCTGACCAGCTTCACGCTGTCCTTCTCCGTGGTGACGATGGTACGACCGGCCGCCGCGTCTGTAATTGCTCGCACATCGGCCTCGGAGTACTCATGGTGATCGGGGTACGCCTTGACCGAAACCGTTGCGCCTGTGGACGCGGTGATGAAAGGACCGAGGGCGTCGGGATCGGCTACACTGGTCACTCCGAGGAGATCCGCCATTGCTGGCCGTTCGGCCTCCTGACCATCGAGGCTGTACCATGAGCCGGGGGCGAAGCACAGTTGAAGGCGGGGCAGATCAGGACGGACGTCGGCTACCGAGCGGGCGAGCGCGTCCATCGCGTCCACCGAAGCCCCCTTGTGCACCAGGATGACCGTGTCGGCCCGATTGAGGGCTCGTACTCCCTCGCGAAAAGGACCCCGCGGCAGCAGACGCCCCCGGATACCCTGTGGATGGGCCACCAGGACGATGTCGAGGTCTCTTTGGAGCCGGCGGTGCTGGAAGCCGTCGTCGAGCACGATGATATCGGCACCCTTCCGCACGGCCTCACGTGCGCCGGCCGGGCGGTCGGCTCTGGTAATCACCTGGGCGTCCGGATTCCACCGCTCGTGCAGGAGGGGCTCGTCGGAGCCATACCCCCGGCAGAGGAGCGCCGGGGTCCGGCCGTCGGCCAGCAGCTCCTTCACGACCCAGCCGGAGAACGGTGTCTTCCCGGTGCCGCCCACCGTGAGGTTGCCGATGGATATGACGGGCACGTCGGCCTGGGCGGCACCCAATAGACCGCGATCGAAGGCCAGGTTTCTCAGCGTGGTCACCCCACGGTATGCTGCCGCTGCGGGGAGGGTGAGCGCCGAAGCGATGGAGCCCGCCGCGCCCGCTTCGCCCCGCCACCAGCGCGCGATGAATCCCTCGGGGCCGGCCGCCATCACTTCTCCGGGGCCCCACCCGCGCCAGCCCGGCCATTTACCCGCTCGGTCATCCGGTTCAACTCGGATTCCAGACTCGCTGCCATGCTCAGGAGCTCGTCTTCACTCGCGTGGCGAGGGATGAGGTGCGGCGCCCCGTACTCGACGTTCACACGAGAAAATGGTTTTGGCAGCATGAAACGGTCCCAGCTACTCATCCACCAGGCGGCGGTCGCGCCGGTGGCCACCGGTATGATGGGCAGGCCCGTCATTTGGGCGACCATCAAGGCCCCGGCCTTGAACCGAGATCGCGGCCCCTGTGGTCCGTCCGGGGTCAGAGCCAAGTCCCGCCCACGGCGCGCGGCGCGGATCATGCCCTTGAGCCCCTTCACCGCTCCGCGAGTGCTCGATCCCCGTATTATCCCGAACCGGTAGCGTCTCAGGATCTGTGTGATGTACTCGCCATCCGCATGTTCGCTGACCAGCACCACCGAGCCTTCATTGCGATGGAGGTGCACCAACGGCAGCATTTGTCCGTGCCAGAAGACGAAGATCACCGGCTGGCCGGCGTCGCGAAGCCGCTCGAAGTGCTCCGCGCCCGTCCGGCGATACCGTAGGGTGAGGAATAGCGACCCGAGCATCCCGTGACCAAGGATGCCCGCGATTTGGTGCCGGAGCCTCGTTCGCATGGTTACACGCTGTTCAGGAGCTCAGCGGCCAGTGCGGCCACCCGCTCCGAGGCACCGGCAGAGCCCAGGGAGCCACGGACGCGCCCCAACCTCTCCACCATTTCTGCCCGCTCACGGGAGCTCTCGGCCAGGAGTGGACCGAGAAGCCCGGCCAACCGTTCCGGCGTCGCGTCCTGTTGAATCACCTCTGGCACGATGGTTTCACCGGCCACGAGGTTCACGAGACCGATGCTGTCGGTGTGCATCAAACGGCGAGCCAGCGCGTACGTCAGAGGATGGGTCCGGTAAACGGTAACGAACGGTGTGCCCTCGAGTGCCGCCTCCAGGGTTCCCGTGCCGGACTTGACCAGAGCCGCTCGGGAAAAAGTCAACAGACTGCGGGCGTCCTCCACCACAGGGAGGCCCGTGCCGTCGAGGGCGTTCAGTGGAACCGACGAGGCGCGTGCGAGCACGGGCTGCAGATCGGGGCGTTTCTCGCGGGCGAGTGCGGCGGCGCGGACGAAGATATCGAGGTGGCGATCGATTTCATGACGACGGGAACCGGGCATGAGCGCGAGGAGGGGCCCTTTCGCATGAAGGCTCCATCGTCTTCGGAAGTCCAACTCGGTCTCTTCGGGCCGGGACTGCTCCAGAAGGGGGTGGCCCACGAACGTCACGGCGGCTCCGGCTGCCTCGAAAATCTGCTGCTCAAACGGAAGAATGACCGCCAATCGATCAGCGTACTCGGCCAGGAGTGCCGCGCGCCCTGGCTTCCATGCCCAGACTTGGGGCGCGATGTAGTAGAGTACGGGAATGCCACGGCGATGAGCGGAGCGGGCGGCTCGTAGGTTGAAGCCGGGATAGTCGATCGGGATGACAAGATCTATCGTTCCGCCGTCCAACAACCTTTGGACGCGCCTCTCCAGCTTCCAGAAGAAGGGGAGACGGAACACGACTTCGGCGAAGCCCATGACGGCGAGTTGCTCCAACCCCATCATCAACTCGACTCCCTCGGCCTGCATGAGGGGGCCGCCGAATCCTATGAAGTGGCTATCGGGGTAGCGCGCTTTTAGCGCCCGCACGACGCCGGCTCCATGTGTGTCGCCCGAAGCCTCTCCGGCCAACAGCATGATCCTCGGTGTCACCTCAACCTCAGAATCGCGTTCCGAGATACCAGATGGCCATCGCGACGATGACGAACAGTAGGATCAGCTTGCGGGGCGGCGCTCCCTTTTTGGCATCGATCCAAGCTTTCTTGCGGTCACGCCGAATACGTATTAGCGACATGGGCCTTAATCCGTTCTTCGATCGCCAGAGACACGGCCAGAGCCGAACGGCCATCCCGTCCACTCACCGCCGGAGGTGAACTCCCTTTTACCGCGTCACGAAAATTCTCCAACTGTCTCGCAAGCGGCTCGGCTTCTTCACAGACCAGCGGTATGCGCTCTACCAGGGAATCCAGCCCTGCGTCCTCGACGTCCTCCCAGACGGGAGCTTCCGAGAACACCGGGAGTCCGCGTTTGAGCCGGAGAAACTCGCCGGAACCGTTGGCGAGGTCGAGGCTCAAGTACCCCGAAGCCTGAAAGATCCGGAGCTTCCGCATTCGCTCCACGGACACACGGCTCGCGGTCAGGTTGGCGACCGCGCCGCCCTCGAAAGTCAGTCGTGCGCTGGCGATGTCCACGGTATCCGTGAAGATCGGAATGCCGGTCGCGGCGATGTCGCTGATATCCCCACCGACCAGGCTTTGGACCAGGTCCACGTCGTGGATCATGAGGTCGAGGACCACTGCCACGTCGGTGCCACGGGGATCGAAGGGCGCGAGCCTGTGTGACTCGATGAACAGCGGCTCGTCGAGATACGGCTCGGCCGCCAACACGGCGCGGTTGAAACGCTCGACATGGCCCACCTGAACCAGGGCACCCGCCGACTCCGCGGCCGCGAGGATACGGTCGGCCGCCGCGAGCGTCGGCGCCATGGGCTTCTCGATCAACACGTGGACACCCCGTTCGAGTGCGGCGATCGCCACGGCCTCGTGGTCCAGGGTAGGCACAGCCACGACCACGGCGCTTGCGCTGCTCAGGAGGGCATCCATCGATTCGTGAATCACGACGCCCAACTCGGTCGCCGCGTATTGAGAGCGGGTCGGGTCCAGATCGAAAACGCCGGCCATTCGGGCACCGTCCAGGCCGGTGAGAATGCGGGCGTGGTGGAACCCCAGGTTGCCGGCCCCTATCACGCCGATCGCCGGACCGTCGTGGGTCATCAGGTGGTGATGCCCCGCTCGCTGTCCCGAACGAAGGTTAGCAGGTGCCTGACTTCGGGGATCTGCTCCACCTCGGCCTCGGCTCTGGTAAGCGCCTGTGACAGGTTCAACTTGGACTGGAAGAGAATCCGGTACGTGTTCTTGAGGGCACGTCTGACGTCGTCGGAGACACCGCGCCGATCGAAGCCCACGGTATTCAGGCCATAGAGCTTGCACGGGTTTCCTGCTGCACGCAGGTACGGTGGGATGTCTTGCGGAATGCGTGAGCCCCCTCCACAGAACGAGTGGGCGCCCATACGCACGAACTGGTGGATCGCGGTGACGCCACCCACGATCGCCCAATCCTCGATGGTGACGTGTCCGCCCATGTTCACGGAGTTGGACAGTATTACGTGGCTACCGATCTCGCAGTCGTGTGCGACGTGAGCATACGCCATGATCAGGCAGTCGCTTCCGACTACCGTCTTGCCCGACGCTTTCGTGCCCCGATTGAGCGTCGCGTACTCGCGAACCACGGTCCTGTCTCCCACGTGGAGGTGGGAGGTCTCTCCCTCATACTTCAGGTCCTGAGGGTCGGTACCCAGAACGGCTCCGTGGGAGAGGCGGCATTGCTGTCCGACCACGGTGTCTCGTTCGATCAGAACGTTCGAGCCGACCTGGGTCCCGGTGCCAATGGTCACCCCCGGACCGATGATCGCATGGGGGCCTACGACGACGTCCTTACCCAGCGACGCGCCCGCGTGCACGATGGCCGTTTCATGAATCCGGGCCTCGCACTGCTCGCCGGTGTCGATGGCGATTTCGTTCATTTGTCCATGACCTTGGCCGTCAATTCCCCCTCCACCACTACTTTACCCTCCACTTTGCCGACACCACCGATACGGAATACCATGCCGCGCCGTTGAAGCAACTCGAGCTCGAACACCACCTGGTCACCGGGCACCACTGGCTTGCGCCACTTTACTCGGTCCATTGACATGAAATACACGACTCTGTCCTCCGGATGCTCCTCGCTCTCCATGAGCAGCAATCCGCCGATCTGAGCCATGGCCTCGATCAACAATACACCGGGCATGATCGGATGCCCCGGAAAATGGCCCTGGAAGAAGGGTTCGCTGATCGTGACGTTTTTGATACCCACGATTCTCTTTTCAGCCTCGAATTCGAGGATTCTGTCGACGAGAAGCATGGGATAACGATGTGGCAGGTACTTCATGATCCCTTGTATGTCCACGACTTCGTTGCCTCGCTTTCTTCGATCTCGCCCAGCCAGCGCTCGAGCCAGGGCGACGTTTCCCTCATGACTGGGGCGGTTCGCTACGATATGGCCCTTGATTCGGGCCCCGAGAAGTGCCAGGTCACCGACGATGTCCCCCACCTTGTGGCGGAGGAACTCGTCCTGGAAGCGTAGCTCTCCGTTCAGGACGCCATTCTCGTCCAACACTACCGTGTTGTCGAGGGAGGCGCCCAGGGCGAGCCCGCGTTCGTGAAGCGCCTCCGCATCCTCCTTGAACCCGAACGTGCGAGCGGGGGCCAGTTCCGATTCGAACGTTTGCTGCGTAATGTCGAAGGCGCCGAACTGGCGTCCGATGGTCGGATGCTCGAAATCGATCGTCGCTGAAATTCGCAGATTCGGGTGTGGTGCCACTACGTATGAGGCACCGGAGTCCACCCGGATTTCCAGCGGTTCCGTGATCTCCACGACTTTGGCCGGCACGCCCTGATCGGTGCGGCCAACCACCTTGATGGCGTCGAAATAGGCCGAGAAACTGCCATCCTGGATCGGCGGCTCCGGGCCCGAAAGCTCGAGGACTGCGTTATCCACGCGATGGGCGGCGAGGGCTGAGAGCACGTGTTCGACCGTAAGCACATGGACGTCTCCCTCACAGAGACTCGTGCCGAGATCGGTCGCCGCGACATGAGCGAGATCCGCTGGAATCTCCGGAGCCCCCTCGAGGTCCACACGCCGGAAGCGTATGCCCGTATTCGGTGCGGTGGGACGGAGGGTCAGGACTGCGAGTTCACCCGAGTGCACTCCGATACCCTCGACCGAAACGCTGGCGCCAACGGTATTCTGAGTGTCGGGGCTCATGATCCGGGTAATCGCCGCCAGTCGAAATCCTGTTGATCCACAATCAAAAAAGCTAACGAAAACGAATCGAGCACCCCAGCTGATCTCACGAACTACTCCCCTTGAGCTCCACCACGGCCTCCTCGACCTTCCTTACCCTCTGGCGCAAGATGTCGAGCCTGTAGAGCCCCGCCATGGCGCGGCGGAAGTCTTCTAGCTTGCGCGCAGGGAATCCCGCCACCACCTCACCCGGCTTGACGTCGTGAGTGATCGCCGCTTTTCCGGCTACCATCACGCCCTCCGGGATAACCATGTGGTCGATCGCGCCCGACTGCCCGCCCCAGGTGGTCCTAGCGCCGATTCGGGTCGAGCCGCCGATCCCCACTTGGGCCGCCATGAGGCAATTTGGTCCCACCTCGACGTTGTGACCGAGCTGAACGAGGTTGTCGAGTTTGGTGCCCTCCCCCACGCTGGTGGCGCCGATTGTGCCGCGGTCTACGCACGTGTTTGCTCCAATCTCGACGTCGTCGCCGATAATACAGCTTCCCACGTGAGGGATCCTCTCGATTCCCGAAGACGTGCTCGCATAGCCGAACCCATCGACGCCGATACGTACCCCCGCGTGCAGCACCACTCGGTCTCCGAGTACGACGTTCCGATACAGAACAACGTGGGGGTGGATCACCGTGTCGCTGCCGATCGCGACGTCTCGACCCACCACGACATGTGCGTGCAAGTGCGCCCGGTCTCCCACGGTCGCGCCTTCCTCGAGGACCACGTAGGGTCCGACGCGCACCTCGTCGCCCAGCACCACGCCCCGTCCGATCACGGCGGTGGGATGGATCCCGGCCGGCACGGGCTCGGGAGGATGCAGATGAGACAGCAGGGCTCCGAGCGCAAGCCGCGCGTCATCGACGAGCACACAGCTTGCTTCGGGGTCCAGGAAATCCGAGAACTCCGAGGAGACCAACACGGCGCCGGCCCGGGTCTCGGCCGCGTGTTTCAGATAACGCCTGTCGAAGAGCACACCGATTTCGTCGGAAAGGGCCTGGTGGATGGGAGCGACTTCGCGGATGGGGATGGACCCGTC
>JBGMRK010000008.1:16203-28466 GCA_048061375.1 Longimicrobiales bacterium
CGGAGTTGTTGAATGATCGTGTTGATCTTCTCCATGATGGGACTCATCAACTCCTCCTGCCGCCGAGCCGCCTCCACCTCGATCTCCTTCACCCGCGTTTCGTAGCTCGAACGTAGATCCACGATTTCCTGTTGGCGAAGGTTTCGCGCCTCAGGCGTCAGCGTGAGCTGCTGTGCGCCGTATTGGGCCAGGAGCTGGCTGATACGTGCCTCCATAGCCCGTAGCTCGTTCTCGTACGGAAGCATGTCCCGCTGGAACTGATCCCTGGCCACAGAGGCCTCGGGGCTCTGGGCCAGGATGGCCTGCGAGTGGACGTATCGAAGTTGGAGATCGGTTTGGGCCAACAGTGGCGTTCCCCATAGGGAGACCAACAGTGCGGCGATCGAAACGCTTGAGCGGTGCATCACGTGGAAACTCCCATCAGAAGCCAGGTCCGAGCCGGAAGTGTAACTGCCATCCTGGCACGGGTTTATCGAATCCGTACGCATAATCGAGACCCACGGGGCCGAACGGAGTCACGAGCTGAATCCCGAAGCCGGCTCCCCGAAACATTTGCGTTGGATCGATTTCCTGGGGGGACCGGTAAATGTTACCCGCATCGAAGAACGTCGACAACGCGAGCTGGGCGCCCACGTTGACACGGAACGAGGCCGTCATCGAAATGAAGGCGTTGCCGAGCCGGTTGATGTCGGCGACTGCCCGCGAGCCCTTGGGAAAGAATCCGAGCGGAGTGACCGACGTCTCGTCGTAACCTCGAAGCTTTTCGCCGAACTGGACGCCTCCCATCCAGAAGCGTTCGAACGGAAAGCGGTCGGTATTCCCAACCACCCCGCCGGTTTTAAGGGAGATTCCGGTTGTGAGCTGCATCCCCTGCCCGGCCTGCCCGCTTCCTCCAAGCGTCCCGACGGGCACCCACCAGGTGCCCTCTACCGTCCATTTGGTAAACTTGCCGTCACCACCGAGCGGGCCGCCGTTAAAGTCGAGATTCACGCTCTGTCTCGACCCGGCCGTAGGGAAGAGTGGATGGTTCAACGTCTGTCGCGTGACTCCCACTGAAAAGGTGGATTGCACGCCTGCGCGACGCCCGAACAGCGAGGTGTCGTCGGCCCCATCCCTCAACGTGAAAGCCGTGCGCGAGAGACCGTATCCGGTGAAAAGTCGAGTGAACCGTGAGTTGGGAAGCGGAAAGCCGAACCGTAAGCTGCCACCAAGCCGCTTCCGACGTCCGGAACTGAACGTAATGAACCGGTCTCGAGCGTTGAAGAGCGAGAGCGATCCCGAGACTCGGCTTTGAAACAACGCCGGATCCGTGTACGTGAGGGTCAGGTTATTCGCGAATCGTCCGAAATCCCATCGAAAACTTCCATTCTTCGCCTGGCCGAAAAGGTTGGGCTGGTTGTAGCCGATGAATCCGGAAAGTCCGGTGCCTCCGCCCACGGATGTTCCGAAGTTCACCGATCCGGTGGGCTGTTCCTTGACCGTGAACGTGATGTTCACGTCGCCTCCCTCGACATCGATGTTAGGCTCCGGAAGCGGCATCTCGAAGTAACCGAGCGAACCGATGCTCTGATAGCTCTGGATTACCCGGTCGAGGGAGTACACGTCACCCGGAAGGAGGAAGATCTTCTCCCGGATGACGCGCTCGTGAGTGTACTCGTTACCTTCGATGTCCACCCTGGCTATATACGCCTGCGGGCCTTCTTCGATTTGGACGAGCAGATCGACTTTGGGCGGCTCGCCCTCCGTTCGCGGCCGGGGAACGACTTGCGGTACGACCCGTGAAAACAGATAGCCCTCGTTGTTATAGGCCGTGCTAATCTGCCCCACAGCATCCAGGAACGAGGTGCGGTTGAAGATCTTGTTTTCGTCCTCGGCATCACTGTTCCCAATGCCGAATCGGCTAAAGAGTCCACCACTCCGGGTGCGGAAGTAGCCATCGAGATCCGCTGTAGCGAACTGCGAGTTGCCCGAGATGGTGAGGTCGTTTATGAGGTACTGATCGCCTTCGATGACCTCGATTTCAATGCGCGTCTTGCCTGTCTGTTCGTCGATGATCAGGCTGTCCCGAAGGACCTGAAAGTCGAGATAGCCGAGGCTGCCGTACTTTTCCGGTAGGTTGACGCGGAGATCTTGCTCGAAGCTGGTGCGGTCGTACGATCCTTGCCTCCACCACCAAAAGCCCTCCGCGTCGATCTGCATAGTCGAACGCAGCTCGTCGTCGGTGAGCACCTCGTTGCCTGTGAACGTTACGCCGGCCACCGTGATGCGAGTGCCCTCTACGACATCTAGATAGAGGACGACCTCCTTAGGCCGGTTCGACACCGGCTCGAGCCGGTCGTCAATCCTGGCGAAGGGGATTCCCTCATTTGCCAGCTCATCCCGGATGAAGCGCCTGGCCTCATGCAGTTTGGCCGGTGACAACGGCAAACCTGGTCTCAGGTCTGCGGTTTCACGGACCTCACTCGCGCTCGCGTTCTCGAGCCCTTCGATCACGACGTTACGGAGAATGTCGGCCTCCTCGACATCGATGACCAGCGTCACATTCTGACCGATGGTCCCGAGCGCTGAAACCGTTACGTCGAGGAACTGGCCCGAGGCCCACAGGCGCTTGGTCGCGCCTTGGATGTCGAAGATCGTGTAGGTGTTTCCCGCGGACAGGCCGGCGATCTGAAGGACCGTCGCACTACCTTGCCGGACGTTGCCGCGGACGGCTACCGAATCCACGCGGACGGGCCCGCTCAGCGCGTCTCGCGGTGCGTCCTGCCCTTCGAGCCGCCCGCTCCCGACCGCCATCGCGATCAAGACGGAAAGAGCCGCAATTCGCCACGTTCGGTCGCCGACCGGGAGGCGGGTTCCTGTTGCGTTAAGAATTGCCAGTCTCACGTCGTGGTAGGAGAAGCAGCTTCGAGAGATAGTTCCTCACCGCCGGCATCCAGATCGACGGAGATTTCATCGCCCGTCGTGAAGGCCGAGATGAGGATTTTTTCGGAGAGCGGATCTTCCAGGTATCGCTGAATGGCCCGCTTGAGGGGCCGTGCGCCGAATTTCTGGTCGTATCCCTTGTCTGCCAAGAAACCTACGGCCGCGTCGGTGAGGGTCAGCGTCAACTCCTCCTCTTCAAGCCTTTGGCAAACATCTTTGAGCAGGATGTGCACGATTTCGGTGATGTTCTCCCGCGTAAGCGAATGGAACACGATCGCGTCATCGACACGATTCAAGAACTCGGGATTAAACGCACGCTCGATCTCGGTTTCCACCTTGTTCCGCATCACTTCGTAGCTCGACGAGGGGTCGCTTTGTTGGAATCCGAGCGACGAGCCCTTCGAAATGTCGCGGGCGCCGAGGTTGGACGTCATGATCAGGACTGTGTTCTTGAAGTCGATCACTCGCCCGTAGTTGTCCGTGAGGTGCCCCTCGTCGAGAACCTGAAGCAAGATGTTGAAGACGTCGGGATGCGCCTTTTCGATCTCATCGAGGAGCACGACTGAGTACGGCCGTCTGCGCACCGCCTTGGTCAGGGCGCCGGAGTCCTCATAGCCAACGTAGCCGGGAGGAGCGCCAATGAGCCGCGACACGGAAAACTTCTCCATGTACTCGCTCATGTCGACACGGATCAGGGCTTCACGGTCCGCAAACAGGAACTCGGCGAGAGCACGAGCCAACTCGGTCTTACCGACTCCGGTGGGCCCCGAGAAGATGAACGATCCGATGGGGCGCTGTGGGTCCTTTAGGCCTGCGCGGCTACGGCGAATGGCACGGGCGATGGCCGCGATAGCGTCATCCTGTCCGACTACGCGCTTGTGGATTTCTTTCTCCATATGGACGAGCCGGTCGGTCTCGGTCTGCTGCAGCCGCATGAGGGGAATGCCCGTCCATCGACTGACGATGAACGCAACGTCGTCCACGGAAATCTCGGGGCGGTGCCGCTTACGCTCCTCCTCCCACTCTTCCTGCTCTTCTTTGATACGCTCCTGGAGCGCACGCTCTTCGTCGCGCAACTCGGCGGCCCGTTCGAAGTCCTGGTCGCGGATGGCACCTTCTTTCCGACCGGCGAGTTCCGAGAGCTCGTCCTTGAGTTCTTCGACTTCAGGCGGAGGTACCTGGCTGGCAATGCGTGCCCGGGCCCCGGCTTCGTCGATGACATCGATAGCCTTGTCGGGAAGGAACCGATCGGTGATGTACCGATTCGCGAGTTTGGCCGACTGCACGAGAGCCTCGTCGGGGATCACCACTCGATGGTGTTCCTCGTAGTGGGGGCGCAGCCCCTTGAGAATCTCCAGCGTATCCTCGACATTCGGCGGATCGACGATCACCGGCTGGAAGCGCCGCTCAAGAGCTCCGTCCTTCTCGATGTACTTGCGGTACTCGTTGAGGGTCGAGGCCCCGATGCACTGGAGCTCACCTCTCGCGAGCGCGGGCTTGAGCATGTTGGATGCGTCGATCGCACCTTCCGCGGCCCCGGCGCCAACTAGCGTGTGCAGTTCGTCGATGAACAGGATTACGGTCTTGGCCTGCAAGATCTCGTTCATGACCGCCTTCAGGCGCTCCTCGAACTGACCGCGGTATTTCGTGCCCGCGATGACCGCAGCCATGTCGAGTGCCAGAACACGATAATCATTCAGCGACTCCGTGACTTCGCCGCGAGAGATGATCTGCGCGAGCCCCTCCACGATCGCGGTCTTGCCTACTCCCGGTTCGCCGATGAGCACCGGGTTGTTCTTCTTGCGGCGGCACAGGATCTCGACGACACGCTCGATCTCGGTTGTCCGCCCGATCGTCGGATCCAGCTTGCCCTGGCGTGCCAGGTTCGTGAGATCACGGCAGAAGTGGTCGAGCGCTGGAGTCTTGGATTTCTTGTCGCCCTGGCCTGGAATCGCCGTGCTGCCAGCCCCAATGCCTGCAGGCTCGGACGGGCTTACGTCTGAGCCGAGGACCTTCAGTGTTTCGGCGCGGGCGTCCTCCAACCCGATCCCGAGCGTGTTCAACACCTGCGCTGCGATGCCCTTCTCCTCGCGGAGGAGCCCCAGGAGCAAGTGCTCCGTACCGACGTAGGAGTGGTTCAGTTCGCGTGCCTCAGCCATCGCGAACTCCAATACTTTCTTGGCACGGGAGGTATAGGGCAACTCGCCGAGGGCGATGGTCGCCTTACCCTTCTTGACCGACTCTTCTACCTGCTCGTGGATTTGATCGAGGTCGATGCTGAGGTTGGTGAGCACCGCAGCCGCGACGCCTTCGCCCTCTCGGATGAGGCCGAGGAGGATGTGTTCCGTACCTACGTAGTCGTGCTGAAGGCGTATGGCTTCCTCGCGGGCCATCGCAAGGACCTTCCGCACACGATCGGTAAAGTTGTAGTTCATGTTTCGCTCAGGTCAACTCTCAGAGGGCCCTTGGGGCGCCTCGGACTCCTCATTCGGTTCGACCGCCCCCTCCGTCGCCAGGATGCTCCTTACGTACGTCGCGCGGTGCACGTCGCTTTCCGCTTGGGGGAGATCCCTTCCCGCCGCCTGCTCAAGGTGAGCCGCCTGCGTAAAAATCATGAGTTTGTTGAGCGTATATACACGGAGATTTGGGAGAAGTTTCAGGCTTACACCGAGCCTCACGCCGCTCAAGAGATTCATCAACTCTTCGAACGAAAGCGACCGTGCGTAGGTCAATAGGCCCAGCGCTCTCCAGATCTTGTCTTCGGTAACTTGTGCAGCGTCACGCAGCAAAACCTGACGTGCTTGGGACTCGAATTGGATCACCTGGCGTACGGTCCTTTCGAGGTGCTCCACCAGGTCCTCCTCGGTCCTGCCGAGGGTTGTTTGGTTGGAGATCTGGAAGAAGTTTCCGACGACCTCCGAGCCTTCACCATACAGCCCGCGGAACGTAAGTCCCACCTGGCTCAGCCCCTGCAAGACCTTGTTGATTTCCTTTGTCAGCACTAGGCCCGGCAAATGCATCAACACGGAGCCTCTCACGCCCGTTCCGACGTTGGTCGGACAGCTCGTCAGGAAGCCGAACTCGTGATGGTATGCGTACGACAGGTCCTGTCCGAGCTCCTCATCCAAACGATCGACCAGATGCCACACTTCCTTGAGCTGAAGGCCCGAGGCGAGGCCTTGAAGCCGTAGGTGATCTTCCTCGTTGACCATGACGCTTAGGGGATCTCGGGCCGCCAGAACCACGGCGGTGGCGCGTGCCGGGCCGGTGTTCGGGTCGCCCAGGAGCTCACGCGACGCCAGGCGGCGTTCCAAAAGAATCCGCCTGGCACGGGCGTCGAGCTTGGGAAGCTCAGCGACGGTGGCACCTTCGAGTGTGGGAATCGTGTCCGCCGTCAGCCTGATCTGGCGCAACACCGCCTCGCGGTCGTTAACGCGGGCTCGTGGCCCGAACGCGTGCCCCTGCAGGTTACGGGCGATCCTGACCCGGGTGGACAGCACGATGTCGGCAAAGCTGCCGCTCGCGTCGAGCCAGCTCAGCCCGAAGTCGGTGATTTGCGACAGTTCGTCCATGCCTGAGAGCCTCTAGGTTGAGGACTTCGCCGGGGGAAGGACGTCGGCGGGCTCGATGGCGCGGATTCGGTCGCGAATCTCCGCTGCGCGCTCGAAGTCCTCGTGCTCGACGGCATTGCGGAGCTTCCGGCGCAGCCGTTCGAGACGTTCCTCCAGCTCCGTCCTGGTCGGATCGGGAGACAGGTAGATCTTGCCAACGTGCTGCGTGCTCCCGTGCACCCGACGCAGCAGGCCCTTGAGGTAGGACTCGAACGTCGTGTAACAATGTGGGCACCCGAGTCGTCCACTCTCGCGAAAATCCGAGAAAGTCAGGCCGCAAAAACTGCAGGCCTCCGCCTCGTGGCCGGCCTCTGACGGGCCCGGTTCGTCACCCATTTGGGCCAGAAAGTCACCCAGAGGGGCATTTACCTGCTGTCCCGCGGTCTCGAGCCCCTTCGCCGCGGCGCACTTCTCACAAAGGTGATACGTGGACATTTCGTTGTCGTTGATCTGGGTCAGGTGCACGACCGCGTCGCTGGATCCACAGTGGTCGCAGACTTTCTCACCGGCCATGGTTTCTAATGCCCCCCAACCGCGTGCAACCGGCCGTCCTCGAGTCGGAGCACTCGGTCTGTGCGCTGGGCTAACTCGGCGTTATGCGTCACCAACACCATGGCGAGGTTCCGCCCCCCACGAAGCTCGAAGAGGAGGTCATGGAGTTGCTCGCTGGTCTTGCGATCCAGATTTCCCGACGGTTCGTCCGCCAACAGCACCACCGGATCGTTCGAGAGAGCCCTCGCCACGGCTACACGCTGCTGTTCGCCACCCGAGAGTTCACCCGGTTTGTGTTGGGCCCGATCTCTCAGGCCCACCGCATCCAGCACTTCCAAGGCCTTTTCGGCGGCCACACTGAGTTGCATACCGGCGATCAAAGCAGGCATCATGACATTCTCCTGTGCCGTAAACTCGCGCAGCAGATGGTGGAACTGGAAGACGAATCCAGCATATCGGTTGCGGACATCGGCTACCTGATCAGGATCCAAATCCGAGATGGCCCGGCCACCCAGGTAGACCTCCCCGGCCGTCGGCCGGTCGAGGGCTCCAAGCAGATGGAGTAGCGTCGACTTCCCCGCTCCACTGGCACCGACCACCGCCACGGCCTCGCCGGACTGAACACTCAGGTCTACCCCCTGGAGAACGCGGAGTTCTGTCCCGTCCGTTGCCGCATACGACTTCTCGAGGCCATCGGCGTGAAGGGCCGGCCCACCGCCGTCATTCATGCCGGATCGCATCCACGGGCTGGAGCCTGGAGGCTTGCAGCGCCGGATAGATCGTGGCCAGGAACGAGATCAGGATGCTCACCCCGACGATGAGGAGTACGTCGGAGGCGCGAAGCGATACCGGTAGGCGATCGACGAAGTACACCTCGGGTGGAATAGGTATGATCTCGTAACGATCGATCAGCCAGGACACCGCCAGACCGAGGGCGGTGCCCACCGCGGTCCCGATGATGCCGATCCAGAGCCCCTGGAGTATGAAGACGTGCAGAACCGTGCGGTCTGTCATGCCCATGGATTTGAGGATGCCGATTTCGCGCGTGCGGTCCACCACGACCATGACCAGCATGCCCACGATATTGAAGGCCGCCACGACGACGATGAGGCCCAGGATCAGTCCCATGGCGAGCTTCTCGAGCTTCAGTGCCGAAAAGAGCGCTCGGTTCTGCGTAATCCAACTCTCAGCGATGTACCCGAATCCCAACCGGTCCTGGATCTCCGACGTGACATCGAGCGCCCGGTCCTCGTCGCCGGTGCGGACGCCCAGGCCCGACACCTGGTCCTCGGAAGACATGTCCAGCAGCTCCTGGGCGGCCGCCATCGGTACGTAGACATTCTTGATGTCGTAGTCGTACATGCCGGTCGTGAAGGTGCCCGTCACCTCGAACTGCCGCATGGCCGGGGTCGGAACCCCCATCGGGTCGAACTTCAGGTTCTCGAAGGCCACGATGGTCAGAGTATCGCCCGGAAAGACACCCATCCGGATGGCCAGACGACTCCCCATGAGGAGGGGGGGCAGTCCGGAATCCGGCGGCTCGAGGTTGAGAACGCCTTGCTGAATTTCAGCCGCCAGGTCCGTAACGGCCGGGCCGTCGGGGTCGAGCTCGAGGCCATAGAGGTCGGCGGGCTGAGTGTATCCGGGGCGCACGATCGAGACGGAAGTGATGACGAAGGGCGCTACCGACAGAACGCCGTCCACCTGGCGCACCTCCTCGGCTACGTCCCGCCAGCGGTCCATGCGCAGCGTGCTGCCCTGCTGGAGCACGAGCACGTGGGCGGCGGCGGAGAGGATCTTCCCTCTCAGGTCCTCCTGCATGCCGGTCATCACGCCGATCACCACGACGAGCGCGGTCACGCCTACCACGACACCGCCCATCGAAACCAAGGTGATGAACGACAGGAGGCGGCTCCCGGTCTTGCGAGACGTTAGATAGTGCCGGGCGATGAACCAGGCGAGGTGCGGAGCAGCCCTACGGGGGTGGCTGGGCCTCTCTTTAAAAGTCATTCGTCCCTGAGCGTCGGAAACAGGATGACGTCCCGGATCGAGGCCTGGTCGGTAAGGAGCATCACGAACCGGTCGACACCCATACCCAGACCCCCGGTGGGTGGCATGCCATACTCCAGGGCCCGCAGGTAGTCTTCGTCGACGCCGTGCGCCTCGTCGTCACCTGCCGATCTCAACTCGACCTGCGACTCGAAACGCCTGCGCTGGTCGATGGGGTCGTTGAGTTCGGAATAGGCATTTGCGATCTCCTCGCCGGCGACGAACAACTCGAAGCGTTCCACGAGGTTCTCATCGCCCCGCGTGGCCTTGGCCAGGGGGCTGATCTCGCGAGGGTGGTCGAGCACAAACGTCGGCTGCACGAGCCTGGGTTGAACCAATTCGCCGAAAAGCTTGTCCAAGAGCTTCCCCTTCCCTGCCCCGTCCAACCCTTCCAGGCGCAAGTCTTCGGCCCGAGCGTGGAGCTGTTCTCGAGTCGCTTCGCCGGCGTCGAAACCGAGTGCCTCGGTGAGGCTGGAGACCATCGGTACCCGGTCGAACGGCGGTTCGAAGGATATGTTCGTCCCCTGGTACACGAGGGACGTCGATCCCGTCACGCTCCGCGCGACGGACGACAGCATGACCTCGGTGAGGTCCATCAGCGTGTGGTAATCGGCGAACGCCATGTAAAACTCCAGCATGGTGAACTCGGGGTTGTGGAACCGGTCGACCCCTTCGTTCCTGAAGTCTTTGCATATCTCGTACACCCGCTCCATACCACCGACGATGAGACGCTTGAGGTACAACTCATCGGCGATACGCAGATACATCGTCCGGTCGAGCGTGTGGTGGTGCGTCACAAACGGCCTCGCCATGGCGCCGCCGTACAGGGGCTGGAGGGCTGGAGTCTCTACCTCGAGGAACTCCTGGGAGTCCATGAAAGCCCGCAGGGCTTGGATGGTGCGTGCCCGTGTACGAAACACGTCCCGGACCTCAGGGTGCACTGCGAGGTCCGCGTAACGCTGACGGTATCGAACTTCGGTGTCCGAAAACCCGCTGTGACTCACGCGCTCGCCGGTATCCTCATCGACTTCGGTCTTGCCCATGGGCAACGGCCGGAGGGACTTTGAGAGCATCGTCCACTCGACCACTTGAATGGTAATCTCGCCCTTTCGCGTCCTGAATAGCGGTCCGCGAATCCCGATCCAGTCGCCCAGGTCGAGCAAATCGAGATCACCAAAGGGTTCGGTGCCGAGAACGTTCTGCTTGAAGTAGACCTGGATTTGGCCGGAGACGTCCTCGATGTGCGCGAAGGCGCTCTTGCCGTGGCCTCGATAACTCATCAGCCGGCCCGCGACGGTGACTTCGGGGCCGAGCCCGTCTTCGGAGAGTGCCTCTCCTTGCTCGGCCTCCGCGAAGACAGAGGCCGCGCCGCCCGCCTTATGGCTGCGTTCGAATGCGTACGGGTAGGGCTCGATGCCCTTCTCGCGCAGCTTAGCCAGCTTGGCTCGGCGGACCTGTTGGACCCGGTTGAGTTCGTCGCTCATCTCACCCGCCGCCCGGCTTGCCGGTCTGTTTGAGGTACGCCTCGATGAAGGGATCGATGTCGCCGTCCATGACGCGCTGCACGTCGCCGATCTTCACCTCGGTACGGTGATCGTTGACCATGGTATATGGCTGAAACACGTACGATCGGATCTGGCTGCCAAACCCGATTTCAGTCTTGGTGGCCTCCAGCGCGGCCCGTTCCCGGTCCTTCTCCTCGACGGCACGCTGATATAGGGCCGCCTTGAGCATCTTCATCGCGGTCCCCCGATTCTTGTGCTGAGATCGTTCTTGCTGGCACGAGACCACGATACCAGTCGGTTGGTGGGTGATCCTTATCGCCGAGTCGGTCTTATTCACGTGTTGTCCGCCTGCGCCGGAAGCGCGGAAGGTGTCGATTCGCAGATCGCCCTCGTCGATCTCGACCTCGATCTCGTCATCGATCGAAGGGTAGACGAACACCGAAGCGAAAGACGTATGCCGCCGAGATTGCGAGTCGAAAGGCGAGATCCGCACCAGTCGATGGACTCCCTTCTCTGCTCGAAGATACCCGTAGGCGTGGTCTCCCTCGATCTCGAGGGTGACACTCTTCAGGCCGGCTTCGTCTCCGGGCTGCAGGTCGAGCACTTTCACCTCGAAGCCGTGACGCTCCGCCCAGCGTGTGTACAAACGGCTGAGCATCTCGGCCCAGTCCTGGGACTCGGTACCTCCGGCACCAGGGTGGATGGTGAGGATGGCGGGGAGGTGGTCGTCTTCGCCTTGGAGCATTGTCCGGAGCTCGAGTGCCCCGACGCCTTTTTCGAGTGCGGCGACTTCCCCTTGCCACTCCTCCTCGAGCTCGTCGTCGGACTCTTCCCCGAGCAGTTCGACCAGCTCGCCGAGTTCCTCCGACTTCGCGAGCAGCTCCCGCCATGGATTGACCCACCCCTTGAGACGGTTCGACTCTTCGATGACCTCACGAGCCTGCTCTTGGTTATCCCAGAATGCGGGCTCGGCCATGGCCTCATCGAGTTCCTGCATGCGGACGGTGCGGGTTTCTACGTCAAAGATACCCCCGTAGGTCGGCGACCCGTTTGGTCAGTGCGTCGAGAAGTTGCAGTGTATCCTTGTTCATCGTCCGTCCGAGTATTCGCGAGCGAGAATACGAGCGAGGGGCCGCCCGCATGGACGACCCCTCAAAGGCGAAATATACCGGTGCCCAGGAAGGGCATCAACCGAACGCCCGACCAGATCGCCGGGCCTCCGTCCTCACCCCTCCAGAGTGAAGATGCCCTCACCGCCGGCAAGGATCTCGTTAAGGGCATCATTGAAGAACGTGCTACCGGCTATCACGTCGGCATCCACCTGGTCGGTGTATTCCTTCCAGGACTTTTGGACCTCTTCGTCGAAGTCTTCAACCAGTGTGCCTGCCGCAAGGGATTCCGTGTGTTTGTCCTTGTGGTACGCAACGATGTCCGAGACGAGGCTGCGAGCCAGACTCCGGGCCTTGTCGCTGGGGTCTCTGCGACCGAACTGAATGGGTGCTACCGTTGGGGTGTCGACCTCGGCGGGCGCCTCTTCCACAGCGGGGGCTGCGTCCGCGACCGGCTCGGGACCCAGTTCCTCTTCGGGCTCTGGGGCGAGATCCACTTCGGGTTCTGGGGCCAGCGCCACTTCGGGTTCTGGGGCCGGTTCCAACTCGAACTCGGCAGCGGGTGCGTCCTCCAA
>JBGMRK010000008.1:28566-35574 GCA_048061375.1 Longimicrobiales bacterium
CCGGTTCCAACTCGAACTCGGCAGCGGGTGCGTCCTCCAAGGCCGGGTCGGACGAGATGATCGGTTCGTCGAACGTGATCTCCCGGTCCCCGAACGGGTCCCTGCTCTCTTCGAGCGCGTCCGGGACCGTGGCGGCGAGTGTATCTGTTTCGAGCACGCCCTCAGCGGTTTCGATGACGAAATCCTCGGAAACGACGGGAGCCTCCGAGGTTTCCACCTCCGCAGGGGGTTCCTCGGTTGCCACGGCTGGCGCGAATTCCATCGGCGGTGCAACCTCGGACTCATCCGGGCGCATCACCTCGAAGACCTCCGGGCACATACTGCACTGGGCCAGTACGCCTTCTTCCGGGACCTTTCGAGGATCGACCGGGAAGGAGGTTTCGCAGGACGGGCAAATCACAGAGTAGGACATTCTCAACCTGGGCGTGTCAAAGGAGTCGTACTGCGCGATGTCAGGTGTACGGCCCCGATCCGATCAAGAACCCTTGCTGGCATGGAAGAGAGCAGTCTGTTGCCGACGATCTACGACGTAGACCGACCCCGGGAAGGTCTTGGCGTATGACTTCATCTCCGTAGCCAACTCGCTGACCTGCGCACTATGTATAAATTCCTGGCCGACGCTCGTTACGATCCCGATAGAGAGGGTCATTATCGGAATCCTATGGATACTACCTCTTCGATCCTTTCCAAGGAAGTAGCCGGCTTTGCGATCTTCTTCCGTATACTGGTACGGCACCAATTCGTCGAATAATTCGATAATTTCGTCGCACGTGTGCTCGAGGTGCTCCGCCCACACGTTGAAGATGAAGTCGTCGCCGCCGATATGCCCGACGAACCCACCCGGGGCGAGCGCCCGAACTATGTCCCTGAGGATCTTGGAAAGCAGGAGAATGACGCTGTCGCCGTGCGTATAACCGTAACGGTCGTTGAACTCCTTGAAGTTATCCAAGTCGGCGTAACAGACCCCGAACTCGTTCCCTGAGTTGAGGCGCTCCTGGAGGTCTCGCTCGATCTGCACCGTGCCGGGCAAACGGGTGGTCGGGTGCACAGCGACGTCGCGAGCGGCTCGGCGCGCAAGTAGCTCCAGGCGCAGGGATTTCTCTTGCTCCGGGAGACTGTGCGAGACGACTTCGTCGGCTCCCGCGAGCAAACTCTCAGGCGCAAGATCCTCGCGGTTTTCAGGCATCAACACCACCACAGGCACGATCGCCGTAAAGGCGTCAGCCTTGAGGTTCCGGCAGAGTGTGAGCACGGCCTCGGGATCCGCACCCGCGTCCAGCACCAGGCAAGCTGGGAAGGAGCGATTCATCAGCGAATTCACCATTTCGGGTGTTTCGGCTGTGTGCAGCCGATGGCCCTGTTCGGCACTGAATCGCGTGACTAGCTCAGGTGGGCCATTCCCTCCCGGACCAAAAAAGACTACAGATCTTTCTCTGATGGCCTGACTCCCTAAGTTCGCGAGATTGTGGGAATTCTCTAGTTTATACCCCTGTGGCTCAGGGTGTCAAACATTCGTTTCGCGTCCCGAGACGTATACGAAATCGATGTGTCTCTCCTCCTTGTCGACCCGGGCCACTCGCACGCGTGCTCGGTCGCCCAGGCGGAAGATCTTACGACTGCGCTCACCCACGAGACGATAAGCTCGTTCTTGATAGACGTAATAATCGTCCTGCAGGCTATTCACGTGTACGAGTCCATCCACGAAAAACGTGTCCAACAACACGAAGAACCCGAACGACGTGACCCCGGAGATCGTGCCGTCGAAGTCTTCGCCCAAGTGGCGCTTCATGAACTCGATCTTCTTTAAGGCCACGCTTTCGCGTTCGGCATTCTCTGCCACCCGCTCGCGCTGGCTGGAGTGCTGCGCCGTACGCTCCAGGACCTCACCGCCCCATGACTCCGGGAGGTCCTGCGACTCGATGATGGCCCGTATCAGGACCCGGTGGGTCCAAAGGTCGGGATAGCGCCGAATGGGGGATGTGAAATGCGCGTACCACTGCGCCGCAAGTCCGAAATGTCCTCGGTTCCGAACGTCGTAGACCGCCCGGCTCATCGACCGCAGGACCACCCGGGAGACCAGGGCCTCCCGGGTGGTTCCCCTTACGTTCCGCAGAACAGCCTGTAGGTCCTTGGGCGTGAGCCTCCCCTTCGGCACCGTGCTACCCATGCTGGAAAGGAAGCGTCGTAGCTCCTCCACCCGGTCGGACGGTGGCGGGTCATGGACACGGTAGAGAACCGGCAAATTCCGATCCGAGGCTTCCTTGGCCACGATCTCGTTGGCGAGCAGCATGAAATCCTCTACCAACCGATGGGAATCCAGGCGTACGACCGGGCGGATATCCAGAGCCTCTCCCTCGCCCCCGAGCACCACGCGAGCCTCGGGAAGGTCAAAATCCAACGAGCCGCGGGCCTCGCGATGCGACCTCAACGAGCGGGCAATCCGATCGAGTGTGTGCAGGGCTCTTTCAGTCGGTGAATCGATCTGCCGGTCGCCGTCGAGCACCTCCTGCGCCATTTCGTAGCTGAGCTTGTGGCGACTTCGGACGATCGTGCGCTCGAAGCGATGCGCAGACACTCGTCCGTGATCGTCCACTGTCGCGAAGACGGAGAACGCCAACCGGTCCACGTTCGGACGCAACGAACACGCGTCCGCTGAGAGATCCTCGGGCAGCATCGGAATGGTGCGGTCGACCAGGTAGACGCTGGTGCCGCGTGCCAAGGCCTCCACGTCGAGCGCACTTCCTTCCTCCACGAAGAACGAAACGTCGGCAATATGGATGCCCACCTCCCACAGGTCGTTGGGAAGCGCTTCGATGGACAGAGCGTCGTCGTGGTCTTTGGCGTCCGCCGGATCAATGGTGAAGACGTGTAGGTCGGTGCGGTCGATTCGGTGTTTCCCGGGGCTCTCCCCACGGGCCGCAGCCTTGCGGGCCGCCGCCTCTACGGCGGGTGGAAACTCGAGGGTGAGGCCGTGTCCGAACACCACCGAAAGGATGTCTACGCCCGGGTCGGTGGCTGGGCCGAGCACGCGCTCCACGGTCCCCGCCGGGTTCATTCGATTCGTGCCGTACGACGTGATGCGGGCGACGACAACGTCGCCTTCCGACGCGCCGCCCTCCTCGCCCGAGGGAATCAGCACCGGGCGGCTCACCTTGGGGTCACGAGGGAAGACGGTCCCGAACCGGCCGCTGTGGTTGAACGTACCGACGATCGACTCGTGCGCACGCTCGAGGACCTTGATTACGCGTCCGGTAGGCGCCCTGCCCCGCTGGGGAGGGCGCTCGATGCGGACCACCACCTGATCACCGGCCATGGCGGTGTCCAGCGCGGGTTCCGGTACGAACACGTCGCGCTCCTTGCCGTCCGGGATGACGAACCCGTCGCCATTCCTGGTGATCGTGAGGCGCCCGACAACCAGGTTGATCTTCTCGGGGACAGCGTATCGTTTCCCCTTGACGCGGTAGATTCTTCCGCCGGCCTCCATCGTCTCGAGCAGGGCTTGGAAGGTCTTGTACGCCTTAGCCGGTACTTTGAGGGCCTTCGCGAGTTCTTTTGCCTCTAGGGGGCCCTTACGAGAGCGGCGGAGGCGCTGGAGAATTCGCGTTTCGTCGGGAACCTGGGGCTTGCGTGCCATGTCAGTGGAGGATCGAGACGCCAACGTCGAGTCGAGAAGACGCGACCCCCGAAGGGACTGCTCGCACATGCGTATCCAGAGTGCCGTTCGTAATGGCTCGTACGCGGGCCGACAGGAAGGCGTCGATAGCGCTGACGAGATGGTTGGCCAGAAGTACCCCGGCCATCACGGTGGAGCGGTGAAAGCGGCTGTCGGAGTCTCGGATCAGATCCTTGTAGCGGGCTCGCTCGGCGTCGTTACCCGTCCAGTCCCAGAGGAACTGATCTCCGTACCCTCTCTCGCGGTAGAAGTCGAGGGCCCGCTCGAAGCGTGGATCACCGGGTCCCGGCGTCGTCCCCGGCGGGAAGAAGATGTCCGCGGCCAATGACCAGATGTTGCCGTTGAAGGTGCTGCGGTCCGACTCCGGTTGGAGTCCGGGGGTATTCGGGTCCGAGTCGAACTCACCTGAGCGGGCGAAATTCGTGAGCGCCTCGTAGTAGGCGAAGTCGGCATCCACTCGGGGACCAGCGAATGTGCGGGCCACGTCCCACCCCAGTGTCCGGTACTGATTCCTCAAGCTGCCGCCGTCACTCCGGGCGCGGGCAAATTCGATCCAGGCGAATGCTTCGAGCGCGATGTAGGCAAGCGCTCTCTTCTGGCCCAAGGATTTCTGGCCGGCTCCCGGTACCCCGAGGCTATAGAAAAAAGCCTTGGCTACTCCGGGTCGCTTCAGCTCGGGGTCGAGACTGGCATTGCACAACACAGCGGGAGGGAGTGGGGCGGCGATGGCGTCGGGAAAGGCCTTTATCCCGCAACTGGATAGAGCGGTTTGTCCGTGCGTCGGTGTGGGGAGCGTGGCGAGAAAAAAGCTGGTGGCGGCGATGGCCCCGCAGGTCTTCATAAGCCGGAGCTTAGAAATTCAGCCCGAACGAGACGAAGACGGGTTCGCTTTCGCCCGTAATGGAACCGGAGAGGTTCTTTGCCAGCCCCAGCTCGAAGCGTTGGTACCGCAAGCCGACACCCACGGAGAACCCGTCGGACTGGGCGATCTCACCCTCCTGGAAGCCTACCCTAACGAACAGGACGTCGCCCTCCCCCGCCCTGAGTTCGGTGCCCAGGTAGTAGGACGGCGCTCCGCCGGGGTCACGCCATCGATCCTCCACCTCGAAGTTGACCCAAAGGGTCAGGACGCTCGACTCGACGAAATGTCTCAACACGTCGTAGCCGACGGAGAGGCGAATGCGTGTCGGAAGCGGGTCGGACTGGTCCGCGTTCTCGACCTGGAAGTCCGGTCCGAGGTGAGCGAACATGGCGCCGAGCCGGAGCGGCACACCCGAGAACGGCCGCGCCTGAACCCCGGCATCCACCGCCCACCCGGTACTCCTCACACCTACATCCGGGCATTGCCCGCGGCATCCGAGATTGAATTGGACGACCTTGAAGTTGACGCCGACGTCTAGCCAATCGGTGAGTTGAGTAGCGGCAGAAGCCACACCGATGTGGCTGCGCACATTGATGGTGCCTAGCACATTTCCTTCGCGGTCGGTGAGATCCTGTTCCCCAACGTCGAGCAATTGATAGGAGAGTCCGAAGACCCCCAACGGCTGATTGGAGAACAACATGGAGATCGCGGTGGCTTTTCCGACCAGATGGTTCCCGCGGAATACCATGAGTCGGCCGTTCTCGATGCCGGCGAGGCCCGCCGGATTCCAGAAGGCCGATTCGCTACCAGGCACAGCGGTCATGGCTCGGCCCAACGAGATGCCTTGGGCACCGACCGGCAACAGGAGAAACAGGGCGCCTTCCGGCGTCGGAAGATCGTCTGGTTCGGCCTGCCCCAGGAGCGATGAGGGTGCGAGGGTGAGCAGCAGACTCAGCGCTACGGCGAGCGAATCTTTCAGGTACCTAGTCCGACTCATGTTCCTCCGGCACGCGAAGCCCAAAACGGGTGAGATCGCGGCGCCGCCGTCGCCAACCCGGGAGCACCTTCACCCAGAGATCCAAATACACCGGACATCCCACGAAGTGCTCGATCTTTTCACGGGCGGCGGTGCCCAGCGCTCGGATGGCGGTCCCTTTATCCCCAATGAGGATCCTCTTCTGCGAGTTCCTTTCGGCAAAGAGGTTGACCTGAAGGTAGAGTGGGTCCTGTTCCTCCCGATACTCTTCGACCTGGCAGAAGACCGAGTACGGGACTTCTTCCCGGTAACGCTCGAAGATGGTCTCCCTCACGAGTTCGGCCACGAAGAAACGTACCGGCGAGGAAGCGATTTCATCTTCGGGATAAAGGAAAGGTCCTTCTGGCAGGGCCGCTTCGAGTTCCTCGGCGAGATCCTCCACACCGGACCCCTTCTTGGCCGAGATGCCGGTCGGATCGACTCCCAACTTCGTTCGGCAAGTCTCGACCAGTGCCGCCAAGTTCGCGGGAGTCGCCTGATCGACCTTGTTGATCGCAGCGAACAACGGAGCCGACCCGTAGGAGAGTGCATCCTGGAGGCCCGCCAATTCGTTCTTGGCGAGCTCATGTGTGGCGTCCAGCAGCAGTAGCACGACATCTGCCTCTCGGATGCTTTCGATGGCTTCGTAGAGCATGGATCGCTGAAGCAAGTCACGGGCGAGCAGGATGCCCGGCGTATCCAAGAAGATGAGCTGGCTGGTTGCCGTCGTGCGAATGCCGGTCACCCGCTGCCACGTAGTCTGAGCCTTGGCGGTCACGATGCTCAGCTTTTCGCCGATCATCTGATTCAGGAGGGTCGACTTACCGGTGTTCGGCCGGCCGACCAGGGCCACGTAACCCGCCCGCGTAGCCTGATCCGGCGTCGGTGGGGCTGAGTCGGACGCCATTAGAAGTATGGATTCATCGTAGAGTAATCCTGACATAAGCGAAAAAGGCCCACCGTCTGAAGACAGTGAGCCTCTTTCAGAAAAAATCGAGGCCTTGAGGTGCCGAGCGGGTAGACTCTCGAGAGCTTTTCCGATCCACCGAAGCGAATCTTACTCAGCATCTCCAGAAAGGAGGTGATCCAGCCGCAGGTTCCCCTACGGCTACCTTGTTACGACTTAGCCCCAGTCACCGAACTTACCTTCGGCCGCTCCCTCACTAGGTTGGGTCACGGACTTCGGGCACTCCCGGCTTCCATGGCTTGACGGGCGGTGTGTACAAGGCCCGGGAACGTATTCACCGTGTCGTTGCTGATACACGATTACTAGCGATTCCGCCTTCATGCAGTCGAGTTGCAGACTACAATCCGAACTTAGACCGGCTTTTTGAGATTCGCTCCCCCTCGCGGGATTGCAGCTCTTTGTACCGGCCATTGTAGCACGTGTGTAGCCCTGGACGTAAGGGCCATGATGACTTGACGTCATCCCCACCTTCCTCCGGTTTATCACCGGCA
>JBGMRK010000009.1:0-25856 GCA_048061375.1 Longimicrobiales bacterium
GGACGACAAGGCGGCGTTCTAGTTTTCTTTCTCATGCCCGAATAAAACCCGAATCACCAAGGAGGCTCCATGGCAAGCACAGAACCCAAAGACCCGGCAGGGGGAGCGATGGCTCAAGCGCTCATGGCCCAGTTTGAACAAGAGATGGCCGGCACACGCCGGGCCCTGGAGCGTGTACCGTTCGACCAGGCGGACTGGGCGCCGCACGAGAAGTCCATGACCCTTGGCCGGTTGGCCGGCCACATCGCGGAAATGCCGGGTTGGGGCACCTCGATCCTCGAGTCCGACGAGTATGACATGAACCCGCCGGAGGGCGAGCCCTACACGCCGTCTGAGGTCAAATCCACCGACGAACTGCTCGCCATGTTCGACTCCGGTGTTGCGGCGGCCAAGGCCAAGCTGCCCACGATGTCGGACGAGGAGATGATGTCCAATTGGCGTCTGCTATCCGGCGGAGAAGAGGTTTTCGGGGGGCCGCGCGGTCCGGTGTTCGACAACATGATCATCAGGCATGTAATTCACCACCGCGGGCAGTTGACGGTCTACCTACGGCTGAACGACGTTCCGGTCCCGGCGCTGTACGGACCCTCGGCGGACGAGCAGTAGGGACGGATGAGACCTGCTTTGGTCTCGGCGCACCGGCCCGGCCGCGTCGGCCGCCCGGGCCGGTGCGCCCCCCTCCCCCTGTCGCTGTCGTCGGGTCTACTCGACCGCTTCCGGCACTGAGGCATGCGGAAAGATGCGCTTCCCCAATCGGATCGATCCGTCGATCTTGCCGATGATCGCAGCCACTTGGAGGCGGGTGATCTTGGCTCCCGGCCCGGCCCGCTCCACCCGGTCTAGAGTCGCCGCGGCCATGGCAATGGGAAGTGCATTGAAGGCGAGGAGCCCCGGCTCGGCGCCGGCATCCTGAAGGATGCCAGTATATTCGCGAGCGATGTTCAGGTCATCGCGGGCGATATCAAATATGCGGGAGCGCTCCAAGCCTCGGGGGAGAAACCGACGACCCTCTTGCTCGTCATCCCCGGCGTCTTTCAGGATGTTGGTCAACTGGAGGCCCTCGCCGAACGCCGCGGCCCGATCTCGGAGGGACTGTGCTGCGGGCGCGAGTTGGTCTCCATTCAGGAGGAACAGATCCGTAAGCATCTCTCCAACGATCCCGGCGACGATGTAGCAGTACGCCCTCAACCCATCCAGATCTACGATCTCGGTTGGAGTTACGTCCCCGGACGGATTCACAAAATCCGCCATGCCGTCGGCCGTGCGCGTGACGTGGTGACAAATGGTGGCGCGCGCGGCGGGGCGAAGCGTCTCCAGCGTCGCGACGACACCCGGGGTCTCCCGCAGCAACTCCTCGTACGCCTCGCTCTCCACCGGAGGGTGCCGCGTCCAGACGTCGGCGAGCCCAGCTGCCTGGTCCGAGGAAGGGTCGCTCAGCAACACCTTGAACGCCGCCAAGGCCTCACGTTGCTCCGCGCCGCTCCAACGGGTGGCGTCCTCGAAGGTGTCCGCGATTCGAAACAACAGGTACGCCACCGTCACCTCGAGCCGTGTCGGCTCTGGAAGACGCGGAATGCAGAGTGCGAAAGTTCTGCTCGTGCGCTCCAGTAATTCGTGGAGGCGTGCGAGATCCAAGGGCATCACTCCGGCGTGTGGACGCCACTTCGGCGGGACCGTGAGCGAATCTTCGATCAAAGCGCGCACGCGACCGGCTCGGCGACGAATTCGGGCAGTCTCGGGTATTCTTACAGGCCTACGCGGATCGGGCAAGGAACAATCTACCCGTGGGGCGTTCCTCGGATCATTGGTCGCGTCACCGAAAACTCCGTTCGACCACGCCGTGCCCCGTGCCGCGAACGCTGGACCTTCCGGGCTGCGAGCTTACTTTATTAGGCTAAGCACCCTGCACGAGGCCAACCAGGAAGGCAAAGCGTGAGTGTAGCCGAGTCAAATCCTCCGGAGGACCGTCCGGGCGGTGCCGAGGGAGACCAGGCGCCCTCGGCGATGAAGTATGACTATACGAACTTCTACTTTGGCTCCGGCGATGACGCGTTCGCAATGCTGGAGCCGTTCTCCGAGTGGTGGGAGGAGTCCCATCCGGCCGGATACTATCTTTACGGCCTTCCTATGCAGGGGGCTCCTGAGACCCGCGTCGACATACGTGACACCAAGACAGGTCGGATCCTTCACGACCTGGTGAATTTCGCCTCGTACAACTACCTCGGCCTGTCGTATCGGCCGGAGGTGAAGGAAGCTGTCATCGCGGCGACGCACCTCTACGGTAACGGCGCCTCGGGGTCACCCGTCTTGAGTGGGTCCATGGAGGTCCACCACCAACTGGCCGAACGCCTGGCGGCGTTCAAGGGCAAAGAGGCGGTCCTGATCTTTCCCACGGGCTACAGTGCCAACCTTGGGGTGATCGCAGGCCTGATGCGCTCGGGCGATCTTATCATCGCGGACCAGTACGCCCACGCCAGCGTGGTGGACGGCATGATCCTGTCGAAAGCCAATTCGCGCTTTTTTCGGCACAACAAGGTCGAGGACCTGGAACGCAAGCTGAAACGCTTCGACGGCAAGAAGTTGGTGATCGTCGAAGGCGTATACTCCATGGACGGCGACATCGCCGTGCTGCCTGAGATTCTGGAGGTCTCCAAGCGGTATGGCGCGCGAGTGCTGATAGACGAGGCTCACTCCACGTTTATCTACGGCGAGACCGGCCGCGGCGTGGCGGAGCATTTCGGGTTGGACGACGAAGTCGACATCCACATAGGGACGTTCTCGAAGAGCCTTGGCGGCCAGGGTGGATTCGTCGCGGGGTCGAAGGCCCTCATCGACTATCTGCGCGGGTTTTCACGGTCGCGCTTCTTCTCATGCGGAATCAGTCCCGTGGTCGCCGCTGGGATTCTGAGGGCCTTGGAGATCTTCGAGGCCGAACCCGAGTTGCGTCAGCGGCTTTGGGCGAACGTAGAATACATGCACAGCCTTCTGAACGAAGGTGGTGTTCCGGTCGGGGATTCCGAGTCCCAGGTGATTCCCATCCTGGTGAACGACGATGCACGTGTCCTCGAGATCGGGGAGGCGCTGATGCGCGACGGCCTCTACATCAACCCGGTCCAATACCCTGCCGTACCGAAGCACAAGTCACGGTTCAGAATGTCCATTTCCGCGGCGCACTCCCGTGAAGAGTTGGAGCAGGGCGCCCGCATCATCACACGAGTCTTGGAGAGATACGGGATATGCCCGCAGACGTTGGACACTATTACTTCAACAACGGGGTAAACTGCCTCTTCGAGATGCCTACCTCCGATGCGAGGCGGCTTCTCCCGGCACACCTCCAACCGTTGGAAGTACAGCACGAGCGAAGCATCCTGTCGGTCACCGCGTTCGATTTCTACAAGGGTGACGGAGGGGTTTATCAGGAGGCCGTACTGGCGATACTGGTCCCGCCTCGGGTCAAGTCCGGCGAGCGCCTACCAAAGGCAGCGCTCTTTCCCTTCCTGGTGGGTACCACCACTGAACCCTCTCGGCGAGAGGGAATCGATCGCTGGCGGCTTCCCCACCTGATGCAGGACATCGAGGTGACGTTCAAGGAAGGGGACCAGTGCATCGACATCTCTGTCAGTGCGGGCGGGGACCCGATCCTCGAGATGACGGCGACCAGTTACAAGTTCGAAGCCACAGAGATGCTGTTCCATACCTTCATGTCGGATGACGCGGGTGACTTCGTGTCGCACGTCACGATGGAAGGCGAAGGCTACAGTGAGCACGAGTTCGAGCGCGGCTCGCTGACGCTTTACGAACACGAGATGACCGAGGGGTTGACCCTCGACGAAATCAACGATTATCCGTTTCGGGAGCAGTGGCTGAAGAGGGGTGTCGAGAAGTTTACTTCTCTCATCAGCCTCTAGAAGGCTGCTGATTCGACGATGCCGAGACGGGCCTTCGTTGTCTTCAATCCCGCCTCGGGGCGTGGCCGCGGTGCTCGCCGCATGGCACGTTATCTCTCCCTTCTCCAGACGCACCTCCCTGGGTTCCGCCACGGCATAACAACCCACGCTGGTGAAGAGAGCAGCCTCGCCGAGCAGGCCCTTGAGGACGGCTTCGAATTGATCGTCGCGGTTGGGGGCGACGGCACATGGAGTAGCGTTGCCGACCGAATCATCGCCTCGGGCCGTGACGACGTGGCGCTCGGCCTGCTCGCGGCCGGAACCGGTAATGACTTCGGCCGCAACTTCGGCCTCTCCGCTCGCAGGCCCGAGGACGCCGTCCGCACTCTGGCAGAGGGACGTGTGGTTCGGGTGGACGCTGGTCGCGTGACGAGCTCAGGCTCGCGCACGGCGGCCGGCCCCGAGATCCCGGGCACGACGGGTCCGAGATACTTCATCAACGTGGTGGGCTTCGGGTTCGATGTCGCAGTGATCCAAGCCGCCCGCGGCGCGCGCTTCCTAAAGGGTGAGCTCCTCTACAAAGTGACGACGCTCCGCCAACTGTTCACCTTCCGTGGAGTGCCATTGACGCTGACTCCCGACCGTGAGCCCGGGATCGACGGTCGGTACCTCATGGTCACTGTATCGAACGGGCCGTTCTTCGGCGGTTCCATCCCCATCGCACCTGCCGCCGAGTTGACGGATGGCATGCTGGACGCCTGCGCCATCGCGGACGCGAACACGTTGGGCCGCGCCGTACTGTTCCATCAGACCTCCGCTGGGCGCCACATGCTCTCCCCCAAGGTCCACTCGCGCAGGGACACACGTTTCGTCCTCAGTTTCGAGGCGGCCCCAAAATACGAGGTGGATGGTGACGTCTGGCAGGCGGAAGGTAGGGAGGTCGTGATCGAAGTCGCCCCAAACGCACTCTCGATCGTCGTGCCGGCCTGACATAGCGGAGAGGGAGGGAGCCGTCAGGCCGCGATCAGTACGGGGCTCCTAGTGGCCGGCAACCTCTTTTTCCAGCACGCCACCGCTCAGGACCCACCGCTCGTCGGCCATGAGATCGGCATCCGTTTCATCGTGGCTCACCAACACGAGTGGAATCGATCTATCACGCGCCAGGGAACTCACCTGCTCGACGACCTCTCGGCGCAGCGCCTTGTCGAGCGCGGAGAACGGCTCGTCGAGCAACAGAAGCCTCGGACCCGCCAGCAGGGCCCTGCCCAGGGCGACACGTTGCCTCTCTCCACCTGACAAATAGCGGGGCCGTCGGGTCGAAAGATGATCCACCGCCAGTCGCCGGGCCATCTCGTCGACCGCCGCTTCCGAAGCGCCGGCATACCCGAGGTTCTCGCTGACCGAGAGGTGGGGGAAGAGCAATTCGTCCTGGGGCACCCAACCCACACCCCGCTCCCACGGCGGCATCCACACTCCCTTTCCGGAGTCCTGCCACGTCTCTCCATCGAAGCGCACGCTACCTTCGGCCCGCCGCTCAACCCCGGCCAGGATTCTGAGGAGTGTGCTCTTTCCGGCCCCGGACGGGCCGACGATCGCGACCGCCGTGGACCCGGTCTCGATCCTCACGTTCAATTCCACGGCGTCCAGCTGAAGTCGGACGCTCACTTCCAGGAGGTTCGCGCTACCGTCCACGGCGGTCCTCCAGCAGCCTTCGCTGTCGCCGGGTCAGCGCCTCGAACCCCATCAGGGCCGCGAGCGACAGCGCGACGCTGGCTCCCACAAGAACCCAGATAGCTCCATGGCCGGAGGGGGATTCGAGGAGCGCATATACCGCGAGGGCGATGGTGCGCGTCTGTCCCTCGACGTTTCCGGCCAACACGACCGTAGCACCGAATTCTCCAAGCGCTCGGGCGAACGCCAGAAGCGCGCCGGCCGCGATGCCCGGGAGAGCCAGGGGCAAGGAGACCCGGAAGAACGTGCGCCTGGGAGGTACGCCGAGCGTCCACGAGAGCTCCTCGAGATGCGGGTCCACGACTTCGAACGCGCCCCGTACAGCGACTACGTAGAGTGGGAACCCCACGACGAGCGCCGCGAGCGTCGCGCCGACCAGAGTGAATGGAACCGAGAGGCCCACCGCAGCCAGCGCGCGTCCGAGCGGAGATTGCCCACCGAGGACGCTGAGCAGCAAAAATCCCGTCACGACCGGTGGAATGACGAGCGGAGCCAGCAGCAAGGTGCTCAACAAGCCTCGGCCGGGAAAGTCACGCCTCGCGAGCAGCCATCCCGCGCCGATGGCCGGCACGAGGCCCAAGGCCACTGCGGCCAGCGCCACCAGGAACGACAATCTCACCGCGGAAACCGGATCTGGTAGCGTGGCGGCCGGCGCGGGCCGCCCGCCGGGGTCCGGCGAGCCCACTTGAAATCCGGCCGCGCCGAACAGCGCAATTCCCTCGGCCCCGACCATGAAGTCCAGAAACGCGCGCGCCGCCGCCGGCCGCTCGGATCGTCCGACCACCGCGCCGGGATACACCACGGGGGGGTACGTGCTCTCGTCAAAGGCGAACGCGAGCCTTACACGCGGTTCAGCCAGCGCGTCCGTTTCGTAAACCACCCCCCCGTCCGCTTCCCCGCGCGCCACCCACTCCAGAGTGCCACGCACGCTTCCCCCACGCACCACACGCTCTTCGAGATCATCCCACAAGCCGGCCGCCTGAAGAGCAGCTGTACCATAACGGCCGGCAGGCACATTCTCGCCCGCCATAGCGATACGCATCGCCGGGTGAGCCCCTAGCGCTCGCACGTCCGGTGGGGGAGCCTCCTCCGAAGCCGGAACCACGAAGACCAATCGGTTGGCTGCGACGTTGACGATCTCAGGTCCAATGGCCACATCTTGCTCGATCAGCCATTCCATCCACTCGTGGTCGGCCGAGATGAAGACGTCGGCGGGAGCACCTCTCAGAATCTGCGGTGCCAGACGCGACGTAGCGTCGAAGCTGAACCTGACCTTGCTGCCGCCGGCGTCGCGCCAGGCCCTGGCGACGGACGGCAGTACGTCTTGCAGACTCGAGGCGGCGAGCACCAGGAGAGGTTCGGGCTCCTGCACTTCCGCTCGCTCGGCGCGGAGTGGACCGTTCACGGGTCCGGCGACCCGAGGAAACAGGAGCAACAAGAAGAGTCCGAGCGCGTTGATCATCAGGGCCGGAGGTTAGGGCCGGCCTCTCGGCGGATCAAGCAGGTGGATCAACCAGGCAGCGGCACTCAGGATGCCCAGCCTGGCGCGAAGGGTGGGCCACATGGTAATACTCGCATTCGTCGCATGCTGAGTATTCCGAACCCGCGGAGCGGCCCACTGGAGAGTTTCGAGACCAGGATCGCCTGTCGCCCATACGAGTTGGACTCGTTCGGGCACATCAACCACTCGGTGTATCTGAACTATTTCGAGCAGGCACGCTGGGAAGCCCTAGCCGCCGCCGGCTTTTCGTACGACGCCCTGCGAGCGAGGGGCTGGGAGGTACACGTGGTCCGGATCGAGGTGGATTTTCGGAGCGAGGTGCGCCTGGGAGACGAGCTTCGCATCAGGACCTTCGTGGACAGGCATCGGCGATCCGCCTCGATCTTCCTTCAGGAGGCGTGGAGAGATCCGGCGGAAGAGAACGGAGAGGCGGAGTTGGTGGCGGAAGCTCGTGTCGTGGCGGTATGGATCGGAGAGGGGCGCCGGCCCATCAGAGTGCCCGAAGACATCAAGAAGGCTCTGGGCGAACCGGCGAGGCGCTAGAAGGCTGTTAAAGAGTTTCAGCGGAAGATGGAGGGACTCATGAGTACATGGAATCGAACCCGAGTGGTCCCCGCTCTCGTGCTGGGCGGACTCCTGGGCGGCGTAACCTGGGCGGGTGCAGTCACACTCGTCGAGACACAAGGCCCTACACCGCAGACGGTGGAGTGCGACGCGGACAATGCGGGTCTGACGTTGCCCGCTGGGTTTTGCGCGCTGCTGTTCGCCAGTGGCGTAACGGGTGCGCGGCACATCGACGTGGCGCCAAACGGTGACGTATTCGTCGCCCTCCGGAACACCCGCAGCCGGGACCGCGGCGCGGGTACCGGCGGGGTGATGGTGCTCAGGGACACCGACGGCGACGGCAAGGCCGACCGCCGCGAGCGCTGGGGCGAGAACGGTGGCACGGGCATCTTGTTGCATGACGATCACGTGTACTTCGCGCCCAACGATGCCGTGCTGCGCTACACGTTGGTCCCGGGTTCCATGAGACCCTCCGGTCGACCCGACACCATCGTGATGGGGCTGCCGGCGGATAGAAACCACGCCGCCAAGACCATCGCCATCGGCCCCGATGGGAGTCTCTACGTCAACATCGGAGCGCCATCCAACGCCTGTCAGACGCAGTCTCGCCAGCAAGGCTCGCCAGGCATGGACCCATGTCCTCAACTGGCGGACCGCGGAGGTATCTGGCGGTTCTCCGCCGCCCAGGCGCGCCAACGCCAGAACGGCAGCGGGCCGTTCGCCACAGGGCTCAGGAACGTCGTGGCGCTAGCGCTCAATCCGGCGACAGGCTCACTGTTCGGTGTGGTGCACGGGCGTGACAGTTTGCACGAGTTGTGGCCCGATTTGTTCACCGAAGCGCAGCGCATAGAGAAGCCCTCCGAGGAGTTCGTCTTGATTGAGCGCGGAGACGACTTCGGCTGGCCGTACTGTTATCACGATCCCGAGACTGCGACGAAATACCTGGGACCGGAGTACGGGGGTGACGGCCGGGAGATCGGACGCTGTGCGAGTGCGAAGAACCCTCTGATCGGCTTCCCGGCTCACTGGGCGCCGAACGGATTGGCGTTCTACTACGGAGAGCAGTTCCCGGAGCGCTATCGGGGTGGAGCGTTCGTCGCGTTCCATGGATCGTGGAACCGCGCACCAGCCCCGCAGGCCGGCTATAACGTGGTGTTCGTCCCAATGTCTGGAGACGATGTGACAGGTGAGTGGTCCGTCTTCGCCGACGGCTTCGCCGGCGACAACGTCAGCCCTCAGGGCGCGGACGGCCGACCCTCGGGCATCGCTGTCGGACCGGACGGTTCGCTGTACGTCTCCGACGACCGCGGCGGGAGCATCTGGCGGATCGTCTACCTAGGAGAGTAGTGGTGGCCCCAACGGGTCCATGGCCGGCTTCGGACCTGCCCGTGGTCGGTAACGACGTGGTGGACCTCAATCAACCTCGCTGCATGGGCAAGGCGGAGGACACGCGTTTCGTCGAGCGGGTGTTCACGGCATCGGAGCGGAGCCGCATCATGGAGGCTCCGGATCCGGATCGTGCGTTATGGCGATACTGGGCGGCAAAGGAAGCGGCCTACAAGGTCGTGACGAAGCTGCTCGGCTCCCCGCCCGTCTTCGCGCACGCCGCTTTCGCGGTCTGCATCGATCCGGATGGGGCGCGTGGGACGGTGGTTTACCGCGAATTCACCGTGCCCTTCACCCTGCACGAGGGGTCGGACCACCTTCACACCATCGCCGTCCATTCTGGGGGCTGCGGCAGGGACTACAGGATGGTGGCCGGGATGGAGGCGGCCGACGCCGAGGGTTCCCTCCCGCTCGGTACTCTGCGGGACCGGTTCACTCCTGCCGAGCGAGCGTTCATTCACGGCGTGCCGTCGGCGCTCGCGCGACTCGCCGCCCGGAGGGACATGGCAGCAGCCTTAGCGGTGGAGCAAGAGGATATTCTGATCTTGGCGGCGGACGGTCCACCCGGGAGGGTGCCGCCGGTGGTTCGAGTCGGTGGTGACCTCGCCGGGGTGGATCTCAGCCTCTCCCACGATGGCCGATACGTGGCCTGGGCCTTCTTGTTCGGTATGGGAGGCGGAGCCTTCTAGAGATGAGGCCGGAAGTCGAACAGGAAGGTCACTCCGTAGCGCTCATAGTACGAGTTCCCGATGTCGGTCTCAGCCCGAGTCCACCCGAAACGCAGCCTACCATCTAGGTTGGATGCAAGCGGCCGGGCAAGCGTAATGTACGCGACAGACGCGTTATCGGCCTCCTCTCCCGGCACGAGCCGCGCAAATTCGGTTTCGAATAGGTAGTCCTTTTGGGTTACCGTAGTGAAGAGCGTGATCGACATGTCCCAGGGCAGCGGCGCCGTCAGTTCCCCACGAAGGCTCGCTGCGTTGTACTCGGGCCGTGCCGAGTTCGAGCGGTTGAGGGTGCCCTCCACCCCGATCGCCGCGATAACGCTACCGGTATAGGTCCACAGCGCACCCGTGCGGATGGTCTCGTCGCGCCGGAAGGGATCGGCCTCGTCGAAGCTGGGCTGGCTGGGATACCTTGATCCCTCGAACACGCCGAACACCCGCAACCTCCAGTTGGTCGAGGGTTGGGCTACCTCGATACCCACCTCGATGCCGGCGGACTCCCGGTCGAGCATATCGAGTTGAGGCACAAGTTTCAACGACCTGTAGCTGTCGATCTGTCCTCGGACCCCTACGTCGAACCGGACGTCGCCACCGCCCACGCCGAGCGTGACTCCGCCACGGTATTGGTTGTACCCCGGCTGGAGGAACAAAGGCATCGGAGGCCGGTCATTCACGGCCCTGCCCTTATAGCCCCCATAGATCGTCAGCGACCCCCACGACGATAGGGCTTGAAAGTATGCGGCATCCACCCGCCCAACCCACTCGCGAGGAGCGTAATCACGGATCTTGAAGCCCGTGGCGGCAAACTGCCGCAGCCCGAGATCCACCGTAAGGGACAGGCTACGTGTCTGGTCGAAGAAGTAGGCAGCATCCAGCCGGCCAGAAAACTCGCCCACGGCCGCGGAAGCGTCTTGCGTGCTGTCGACCACCGCGATCGTGACCGCCGAGAGGTTGCCGGAGTAGTCCTCTCCGGCAACGCCGGCCGTGATCACGAGGTCATTCACGACGACCTGGCCCACGCCGGGCATCGGAGTTGAGAGCACCAGGATCAGCACGAACAAGGCGCGCCTCATCGCACGTCCCCTCCGGCCTGAACTCGGAAGTGTGCAGCCCGTTCCAAGATCTGATCGCGAAGCTCCATCAGGCGCTCCCGCACTTGCTCGAGCCCCCGAATCTGCTCTTCGATGGTGCTTGCGGGCTCCACGACGCGTCCGGGCGGTGTCCGGGAGCCGGCCTGACCCGGAGGTCCAACCGGTACGCGGGAGTCATCGAACAGCCTTACCCCCGCGAGAGCGGTGTTTCGAGCCCGCTGCAACCGCTGGCGCTTGCGGAACTCCTCGAGGCGACCGTCGATCTCGGAGAGATCATCATTATGCCGTGCGGCCCGACGCTCCAACAGGTCGGCCTTGCCCAGGATATCGCTGGGCCCGTCGGTCGGATCGATCCTCAACTGCACCAGGATCGCGGGCTGAACGGAAAAGCCGACGAACGAGCCCCGCACCTCGTCCAACTCGTATTCCATGTCCACGATCGCGATACGCAGATCGGCAAGCACCTCGATCGGGACCGTATCTTCGGCCAAATAGAGCCGCTCGAGCTCAGCCTCGAGGCCATCCCCCAGGCGCGCGCGCGCCTCTTCGGCCGCCTCATTCCTTTCGCCCACCCGCGCTTCTGCCGCCCGGATCGGCGGAGCGGCAGCCTGGGCAGCGGCGTACGCCCTGTCCAGCCGGTCTTCGTCGCCCGACTCCTTGGCGAGCGAAAGCTCGGCGATAGCATTGTTGAATCGCGACTCAACCACCTCGAACGCCGCAACCGCCGCGTCGAGGGTGCTCGAGGCCTCCTGGTACTCGAGGCGGAGCTGGGCGATCGTTGCCGGGTTCTGGGCGCGGAGTGCGCCGGTAGGCACGCCACCCAGGCCTACGACAACCAGCATCGCGAGGATCAACCTCCGCGGTGTCGGCGCGCGCCGGGGGTGGGTGTTCAAGAGGATCATGCGTCGATCCCGTACTTCTCCAGCTTGTAGTAAAAGGCGCTCGACTTGAGGCCGAGCAACCTGGCGGCCTCGGCCTTCACACCGTGCGCCTGCTCGAGAGCCTCTCGGATAAGCTTTTCCTCCATGCCTTCCATGAGTTCGTTCAGGTCCATGCCCCCTCCGGAAACGCTCGCGTCGGGCAAAGCCCAGGTCTGCGCTGATCCGTTCGTGCCCAGCGCGGGAATATCGGAGGACTGGAGCACTTCGTTTTCGGCCATGACCAGCGCGCGCTCCACCACGTTCTCGAGCTCGCGGACATTGCCGGGCCAATCGTACGCGCTCAATGCCTCGATCGCGTCCATGCTGACGGAGGAAACCAGCGAACAGGTCCTGTCACGCAGTTTGTCGATGAAGTGCTCAACCAGAAGGGGAGTGTCTCCCATTCGCTCTCGGAGCGGCGGCAACGTGATCGGCACGACGTGAAGCCGGTAGAACAGGTCCTGCCGCAACCCCTCGTCGGACACCAGTTCGTCCTGTGGTGTGTTGGTCGCCACGATGATGCGCACGTCGACCGAAAGGGTTTCCTCGCCGCCCACTCGCTCGAGCTCGCGCTCCTGGAGCACACGAAGCAGGCGCACTTGAGTGGCGGGCGAGATCGAAGAGATCTCGTCCAGGAAAAGTGTTCCGCTGTCCGCCAACTCGAAACGCCCCCTGCGGCGCTTCTCCGCACCCGTGAACGCGCCCCGCTCGTGCCCGAAGAGTTCGGAGTCGAGCAGACCCTCAGCCAAAGCACCACAGTTGACCCTCACGAACGGCCCGCCGGAGCGTGGGGAGCCCGAGTGGATCGCCCTGGCCACCAACTCCTTACCGGTGCCCGACTCCCCGTAGATGATCACGGTGGAATCGCTGCGGGCCACCCGATCGATCAGGCGGAACACCTCCATCATGACTGGTGACTCTCCGACGATCTCGCCATAGCGGGTGTCGGTCTCCTGGCGCAGATACAGGTTCTCGACCCGGAGCGCAACGTTCTCTTTGCGTAGACGCTCGCGCTCCGCCTGGTCGTGGAGGAGCCGGTCGATCTTGACCCCGAATTCCTCGGACGAAAACGGCTTTGTGATGAAGTCGGCGGCACCGAGTTTCATGGCCTCAACAGCCTTCTCTATGGTGCCGAAGGCTGTGATCACGAGGACCTCTACAAGCGGGAAGTGCTCCTTCACGCTCTTGAGCACCTCAATTCCATCGATTTTGGCCATCTTGAGGTCGGTGATGACCAGGTCGGCGCCTTCGTCGGTCAGGAGTTGGAGCCCTTGCTCCCCCCCCTCGGCAGACAGCGTACGGTGTCCACGCCTTCTCAGAAGGAGCTCCAGCCCCTCCCTCATGGAGTCGTGGTCATCGATGATCAGAACTTGTGACATACCGTTATGTCGTTGTTGGAGACAGGCTTAGTCGAATCAATCAGGCGATGGGCGTGTCTGATCACGCCGGTCCGCCGTCCTCCAATATACGCGGAACTCGGCACCCGCCTCAATTTCTCCATCCCTGGAGGGGGCCAGTTCCAACCTTCCACCATTTACCTCGACCAGTTTTTGCACGATGGCCAGGCCCAATCCGGCGCCTTGTGCCTTATCGGTAACAAAAGGTTCGAAGATTCTGTCGCGGAGTTCCTCTGGCACTCCTCGACCGTCATCGCGCACGCACACCAACACCTCGTCCCCCCTGACCTCCCCATACAGGTATACACTGCGTGTGCTGGCTTGCTCAGCGTTCCTGAGCAAATTCAAGGCCACTCTCTTGAGGTGGCCGGGATCGGCGTGAACCAAGAGAGGCTCAGCGGGGAGATCGACCACTAGTTCCTTGCCCTTCGAGTCCAGAAGATCCACCGCCTCCCGAAGGGGGCCACGGGCGTCATGCGTCTCCAGTACCGGATCCAGGGGCCGCGCAAACATCAGAAAATCGTTGATAATGAGGTTGAGCGAGTTGATCTCGTCACGTACCCGGCCGAGCAGATGCTCGCGTTCGTCAGCGGAATCGGCCTCCGCTGCCGCCGTGGCGAAGAGCTCGAGGCCACCCAACGGATTTCTGACCTCGTGGGCCACCTGGGCCAACATGAGGCGGAGTTGCTCCTCTCGCTCCAGGATACCCTCGCGCATCCGCTCCATGGCTCGAGAGAGCCGGCCGAGCTCTTTACCGGACTCCTCCTGCACCGCTTCCGCCCACCACCCACGCTGAATGCGAAGAGCCACCCGACTGAGGCGATCCAGCGGGCCCGTGACGTTTGCCGCGAGGAACCAGGCCAGGAGCGCGGCGATCACCACGCTCGCCGCTGACCCCTGGAGGATCCGACGGCGAAATCTGGCAAGCGGCTCGAGATAGTCCGCGCGCATCCGCACCGCCAGCATGAGGCCGGGGCTGCTTTGGATCGACACGAAGCCGTACTTGTACTGTTGGCCGTCCTCGCCCGGAAACAAGACCGACGTTGCCGAATTCTCGATCTTGGCCCGTTCGATCACGTCCGCGTGTGACTCGAACTCGGGGAGCGGGGTGCCGATATGGACACTGTCGGCCGGAAAGCTGGAGACGATCGCCGTGTAGTCATCGGTCCTGAAGATCCAAGCGGCGGCCACGTAACTCTTCAACAGCCTCAACCTGGCGTTGGCCGATGCCCACAACGTCGTCTGCTCGTCTCCCGGAAGTAGGGACAGAAACACGCTCGACTCGAAGCCCGCCTGAACAGCCGCGCCGGCCACCTGTCGGAGCTTGTCATCCATTTCCTCTCCGAGCGTCCGGCTGACGATCCAGACCGTGCCAAAGCCACCGATGGCCGTGAGCACGGCGGAGAACGTGACGAAGACGACGATGAATTTGCGCCTGAGGGACATGGACTAGCCTTGCCTCACCGGCCGCAGGAGACCCGCTCCACCAGGATCTCGGCAAATGCCATGGGAAGAGGCGTCTTGGGCGCCAGAACGATATGGAAGGGTACCTGGTCTCGGGCCGCGGGAGAGCAGAAGTCTCCCGGAATACGCTCCCGAATATGAGTAAGGGTGCCGGTGCCCTGTCGAAGTATCCTGCGCACCTCCACTGAGTCCCCCGCCTCTCTGCGAACGCCAACGGCCGCGACGAGCACCTGGTCGGCCTCGAAATCCACAACGGGAGGCACACTGCCGGGCGAGGTATGCTCTTCCCAGAACTCGGGCCAGCCCCCCTCGGTGACGAACGCGATCGGACCGACCAGCGGCGCGTTCGAGTTCTCACCACGATCGAGCGTCCCAAACGGAACGCTGCCCTCGTACTCCGAGATGAAATCGTCGCCGAGTGTGGCGGCTTTGGCGAGAAGTGCCGCCTGCACGACCCTGCCGGCCTGGGGATCGGGACCGGCGCTCACTGGGTTCAGATCCTTTAGTTCACCGCTGGTACAGCGGGTCCACTCGACCGCTCGGTTCCTCCCTTCGTCGCGGATCCTCAGGATCAGCTTGGTACCTGTGAGTCCGCACTCCGGCGTTAGCAGGGGGTCGAGCTCATCGATGAAGAGCTCGAGGCCCGCCGTCTCGTTCAATTGCGTGATGATCTGGGCGTACGCGGCAGCCAGCAGATCGGGGTCGCCCTCGCTGATCCGCACTTGCTCATCCCCCAGCCTTCCGCGGTAACTGATGCGCTCCGCGAGTCGCCAGGGACCCGAGGAGCTCCATGTGAGGGTTTGCTGAAGCTCGCCGAGAGCCACCTGAAAAGGTTGGATACGAGGCTGTATGATCGTAACTCGGATTTCGCCCAACTGGCCGAAGCGGAGCGTTTCGACGTCCGGCCCGGTTCCACCGTCGCACGACCCTATCAGCATCAGCGATCCGAGCAGGATGGTCCTGCCCAGAACGGCGAACCTGGCAGTTGTTGGCGCCATAGCTATCTCTGCGCTCCTTGTGTGCCTTGACTAACCCGGCCGGCCCACGGAGAATCGAAGGCATGAACCAATCCTCTCATCGACAGCGCCTGAAGGCCCTTCTGACCGAGCGTTCCGTACAGGTTGGTGATTTTACCCTCTCGAGTGGCGCACGTTCGACCTACTACGTGGACGCGCGGCTCACGACCATGTCTGCCGAAGGGCAGGCCCTGGTCGGTCGGGTGGGCTTCGAGACCATCCTCGAGGCCGGCTGGGAGCCCACGCACGTGGGTGGGCTCACCCTCGGCGCGGACCCGGTCTCGTATGCGATCGCCCATCATAGCTGGGAGGTGGGAGCGCCTATCGATGCGTACACCGTCCGAAAGGAGCCGAAGGCCCACGGAACCGGTAAGCGTATCGAGGGAGGTCTTCCGGCCGACGCACGCGTCGTGGTCATAGAAGACGCAATCACCTCGGGGGCCAGTGCGCTCGATGCCGTCTCGGCCGTCCGCGAACATGGGGTCAGCGTGCTGGGCGTCTTCTGTCTCGTCGATCGCGATGAGGGTGGGCGCGAACGGATCGAGGAAGCCGGCTGCGCGGTGGTAGCAGCCTTCCTGGGACCGGATCTCCGGGCCGGGGCTCTCTAATCGAGCAGGCGTAGCGGCATCACCAGGCAGAGGTAGTCCATCTCCTCTCCCTCGTCGGGTACTGGAACCACCGTTGCCGCCCGCTCGGGAGCCTTGAAGCTCATCTTGACGTCGTCGGTCGGCATGTGACGAAGTACCTCCAGCAGGTACGCCGCATTGAAGCCGATCTCGAGGCTCTCACCCTCGTACTGAACTTCCAACTCGTCGTGCCCCTCCCCGAGGTCGGGCGTCTGAACGTTCAGGTGGATCCGGCCAGGCTCCAGTGTCATCCGAATGCGATGAGTCTGATCACTCGCAACCACAGCCATACGTCGGACGGCTGACGCCAACGTGTTCTTGTCGATCACCGCAACTTTGTCGTTGTCCTTGGGAATCACCTGTTCGTAGTTCGGGTAGCTCCCGTCGATCAAGCGCGTGTAGACCTCGGTTCCCGATGCTCTGAAACCGAGATGATTACCGCTCCGGGCGACTTCCAGGTTATCGGTTTCTTTAAAGAGCCGTTGTACCTGCCCGAGCGCCGCGGGCGGCACGATAAAGTCCGCACTGGGCGCGGACGATGAGCCGGCAGGCACGCCCATCCGTGCGAGGCGATGACCGTTCGTCGCCACCATTCTCATTTGTCCATCACGGAGTTCCCATAGCGCACCATTCAAGATGGGGCGGCTTTCTTCGGTCGAGACGGCGAATGCCGTATGCTGAATCAGGCTATGAAGATGGCCACCTTCGACGGTCCACCCTTCATCGAAGTTCACTTCGGGCAAGGTCGGAAACTCTTCGCTGGGCAGCCCGTTCAACTTGAAGTTCGCCCGGCCACACTTGATCTCGATCTGATCACCCCGAGTAAGAACCTCGACCGGTTGGTCCGGCAGCTCCTTGGTAATCTCCTGAAGCTTCTTCCCCGGAGCCGTGAGGCTCCCCTGTTCAGTCACTTCGGCCGGAGCCAAGACGCGCACGGCCACATCCAGATCCGTACCGCTCATCCAGACGCCATCCTGGCCAGCCTCGAAGAGGATATTCGAGAGCACGGGCAAAGTGGTCTTGGTTGGAATGCTGGCGGAGACCGCCGTGAGTCCCTTGTGCAGGTGTTGGCGCGTGATAGTGAAGTTCATCGAGTATCCGCTCCGTGGCCGTTCATGTCTGAATTATTCACAGTCTGCGTGTCTTTAGTGAGTGTCTATATATAAAAACTAGTAGTAGTAGAGTCTGTGGAAACGTGGAATAGTCGCATGGGGCGCGCGTTCGCGCGAGATCCCACTGTGTCGTCCAAGTGGAAAATAAACGCTACTTGTGGATGGTGGGAATCGAATGTTGGCATCTCGTAGGTTCTGCACATGGTGTCCCGGCTTTTCCACGGCACTCAGACAGGCTCTCTGAGCTCGGCCCGGACGGCCTCTACTTCGCGACGGAAATCCGGATCCTCTCCCATCGCGTCCGCGACCTTCCGGATCGAGTGAATGACGGTGGAGTGGTCTCGCCCGCCGAACAATTTACCGATCTGAACGAGGGGGAGATCCAACAGATCCTTGATCAGGTACATGGCGACCTGGCGGGGGACCGTCAAGTCTTTTGTCCGCCGCTTCGAAGTCAGGCCATCCGAGCTCACTTTCCACCGGCTGGCGACCGTTTCGCGGACCCGCTCGGGGCCGAGCGGCTCACCTCCTCCTCCAATCACGCCGCCGGAACTCAGGAGCGACGTGTGCGCGAGATCTACGGTGATTTCCTGGTTGGTCAGGGACGAATAGGCGAGGAGCTTGATGACCGCCCCCTCCAACTCTCGGACCGAGCTGGTGCAGGAGCGCGCGATGAAGTCGATGACCTCCGGGTCCAGAGACAGAGAGTCGTCTTCGGCCTTCTTTCTGAGGATCGCGACACGGGTCTCGTAGTCTGGCGGCTTGATGTCTGCCACCAGCCCCCACTCGAACCGTGAAACAAGTCTCTCTTCGAGTCCTGGGATTTCTTTCGGTGGCCGGTCGCTCGTCAGGATGATCTGCTTATGGGCGTCGTACAGTGCGTTGAATGTGTGGAAGAACTCCTCTTGAGTTCGTTCCTTGCCCTCGAGAAATTGGATGTCATCCACGAGCAGCAGGTCCATTTGCCGGTAACGGCGCCGGAAATCGGGAGTTGTGCCCGCCTGGATCGCGGTGACGAGTTCGTTCGTGAAGCGCTCCGAAGGTACGTACGAGACCCGGGTCACCGGTCGGTCGGCGAGAATCGCGTTAGCGATCGCGTGCATCAGGTGCGTCTTGCCCAGCCCAACGCCACCGTACAAAAAAAGTGGGTTGTACATTTTCGCCGGCTGCCGGGCTACCGCGTGACACGCCGCGGAGGCGAGTTGGTTGTTGTTTCCCACCACGAAGCGCTCGAAGGTATAGCGTTCGTTCAGTCCGGAAGTCCGCTCGCCAGGGAGAGGCGGAGTGCCGCTGCGGGGCGGTGTTGGAGGGGCTACCTCGAGCGCCGGGACCGAGGCCATCGGCTCCGGGTCGCCCGGGCGGAAGCTCAGCCGAAGGTCTCTACCGAGGAGTCGCCCGGCCAGCTCGCTCAGCATGGCTCCGTACTTGTCCTCGATCCATTCCACATGAAACTCGCTCGCACACTCGACCAGGAGTTCCTCGTCGGTGAGGGTGATCGCCGACGAGCCGGCGAGCCATGTCCGGTAGCTCTGTTCCGGCAAACTGGCTCGTGCCGCGCTCAGAACGCGGGTCCAAACCTCGGCTGCGGTTAGCTCCATTGACGCGTCGGTGGGGTGTTGAGCCGGACGGGGGCGAAGAGACTAGATTGGGTATGTGGAAAAGTCAAACGAGACCCTGGAACGGCTTGGTTTCCACCACTCTATCACCCCCATGGCCTTGACCTTGGTTCCGGGCCTCGGATATCTTTCCAGGCTCCGAATTCAGCGATCGAGTATGAGAGCGGGTAGTCAGGCATGAAGCCAACATATAGGCCACGAAATCGTAAGCGGGTCAACAAGCACGGGTTCCGCGCCCGCATGAAGACCCGAGGTGGGCGTACCACCCTCGCCAGGCGTCGTCGTCGCGGGCGGACACGCTTGGTGGTGACGATAGGCTCCAAGTAAGTCCGTGGACACCGGCGGCCGGGGACCGAGTCCGGACCGCGGCACCCCAACACAGCGGCTGCCGCGCTCGAGCCGGATCCAAAGGTCTACCGAGATCCGTTGGCTCCTCAGGAGGGGGAAGCGGAAGAGGACGGCGAACCTCGACGTCTTCTTTTCGACTTCCCCTTTTTTTCGTCCTCGCCTGGGATTGATCGTGCCCAAGCACCGGCACCGCATCGTCGAGCGGAACCGTCTCAAGAGGAGGCTGCGCGAGATCGCACGCACCGAGGTTCTTCCCTTCTTGCGGGAGGCCGGGCGGAACCTAGACGTACTGGTTCGAGCTAGAAGAGAGGCTTACAGCGTGGGCTATGCCACGCTGAGGGCCGAGGTAAGAGGAGTAGCGGAGGCGTTGTGCTCGGAAAAGTTTTACTCGGAGTGATCCGTATCTACCGGCGGGGGATCTCCCCGCTGTCGCCGTCTTCGTGCCGGTTTACACCGACATGCTCGGCATACGCGGTAGAGGCCATCGAACAGCATGGGACATTGCGCGGGAGTTGGCTCGCGACGAAGCGCGTGTTCCGCTGCCATCCGTTCGGCAAGTGGGGCTATGACCCCGTGCCACGTGTTGAGAGGGGAAGTGGGATGCAATCAGATATGAGTGATCGATGAGTCAGGAAATCCGGTTTGTGCTGGCGATCTCTCTGATGATCCTCGTCCTCGTGGGGACGAACATCCTGTTTCCGCCGATTCGCCCGGACGAGCTCGGCCCTCCCGGCACGGCCGCCGATTCCGGTGCGCTCACGCCGACGGTGGGTACGACGACCCCTCCGCTCGAGATACCTACGGTGCCCGAGGTACGGACGCGCACGCCCACGCGGGCGGCGGAGCCAGTTGCCGAGGAGGCTCCCGCGGCGCGGGATGTGGTAGTCGAAGGGCCCCTCTATCGCTTCACCTTTTCCTCGCGCGGCGCCAACCTCCGGTCGGCGGTGCTCACCAAATTCCGCTCGTTCGCCGAAGATCGACTCGACGAAGGTGGATTCGTCGAATTGATCCCGGCCGGGAGCGGCGCTCTGGGCAGCCGAGTTCAGGTGGGCGAAAGGGTGCTGGACCTGACGGATCAGCCCTTCGAGGCATTCCCGAGTGATGGCCTGACGTTACGCGAGGGTGGGCGTCCGAAGACGCTCACGTTCACATATCGACACCCCACGACACCGTTCGCCCTCTCGACCACGTACACGTTCGACCCGGACAGCTACCTGGTAAATGTCAGTACCCGGATCGAGGCCCTAGATGCCGACCTGTTGCTCACGGATCTCGGCACGGGAATCGCCTATAACGAGGATCGCATCGAAGACGAAACCCGCGTCTTGGCCTACGTGACGAACCACGTTCAAAACGGGATCCGTGCTCAACTTCTGAGGAAGGCGGACGAGCCAAAGATCGAGTCTGGGCCCTTCATCTGGGCTGCGCTCAAGAGCAAGTATTTTTTGGTCGCGATCATGCCGGGCACCGACGCCGAGACGACCAGCTACCTGGGTGGTTTGATCGCCGAGCCGGTACCCGCGCCCGACCAGGCCTATGTGGCGGTGAGCCAGCCGGTGGGAGCAGGGGGCGTGGTCGAATACCGCCTGCTCCTGGGCCCGCAGACCCGTTCCCTGCTCACCTCGTTCGACAACGACCTCGAGGAGGTCAACCCCTATGGCTGGCGGTGGATGCGCCCTGTGGTGCGTCCCTTCGTCGGCATCGTTCTGGGCATTCTGAACTACCTCCACGATCGCCTGAACATCGGGTACGGTTGGGTACTCATTCTGTTCGGAGTGCTGATGCGGGTGCTTCTCTTCCCGCTCAATCAGAAGGCGATGCGCTCCCAGATGAAGAACATGGCAGTGCAACCGCTGTTGAAGGAGATACAGGCCAAGTACAAGGACCAACCGGAAAAGCTTCAGAAGGAAATGATGAAGCTTTACAAGGAGCACGGGTTCAACCCCTTGGCGGGGTGCCTGCCGATGCTGCTGCCCTGGCCAATCTTGATCACGTTGTTCTTCGTGTTCCAGAACACGATCGCGCTGCGGGGAGAGCCGTTCCTGTGGCTCCCGAGCCTTTCGGCCGCGGACCCCTTCTATATCCTACCGGTCGTGCTGGGACTGTCCATGTTCCTCATGCAGTGGATCATGGTCCGGTCCATGGAGGAGCCGAATCCACAGATGAAGATGATGATGTGGCTGATGCCCGGGTTCATGATGTTCATCTTCCTCAACCTGGCGTCGGGCCTGAACCTCTACTACGCGACCGCCAACCTCACGACGCTTCCACAGCAGTATTGGATCGCCAAAGAGCGAAAGAAGCTTCATGCCTCCCAGCGTTCGGCGAAGAGCTGAACGAGGTGGCCTGGATGGGCCGAGGCCACGACCGTGATGGACACCATCGTCGCGCTGGCGACACCACCGGGGCGGAGCGCCCTCGCGGTAGTTCGAATCTCGGGCGACCGCTCTTCGGAGATCCTCTCCGCGCTGTTGCGTGACTCGTGTGAGTCGCTCGAGGTACGGCGGCCCACACTGTCCACCCTCTTCGACCCCACCGACGGACGTGTTCTCGATCAGGCTCTCGTGACGGTTTTTCGGGGACCCGAAAGCTACACAGGCGAGGACATGGTGGAGGTCTCGAGCCATGGGGGATGGCTGACTCCGGCCTTGCTCGAAGAAGCGTTCATTAGTGCTGGTGCCCGCCGTGCCGAGGCGGGTGAGTTCACACGGCGAGCTTACCTGAATGGAAAACTCGACCTGCTACAGGCCGAAGCCATTCTGGATCTCATCGATGGGCAGAGTCGAGAGTTCCATCAAGCGGCGATCTTTCAGTTGGAGCGAGGGCTGTCGTCGCGATTGGCCGATCTCAAGGAGCAGTTGGTTCGGCTGGACGCGCATCTCGTCCAACACATCGACTTTCCGGAAGAGGACGCGGCGCCGATGCCACCGGAGTCCATCGCCACCGAGGCCGACGTCGTAGCGGGTGCCCTCGAGGAGTTGCTGGCGACGGCACCGGAAGGCGAACTCCTTCGCGAAGGGGCGGTGACGGTGCTTGCCGGACGACCCAATTCCGGCAAGTCCAGCCTTTTCAATGCCATGCTGGGCGTGGAGCGCGCCATCGTTACCGAGGTGCCCGGCACCACCCGTGACGCGTTGGAGTCCGTGATTTCGCTCGGCGGTTTTCCGTTCCGTCTCGTGGATACGGCTGGGATCCACGAGACCGACGAGCGAGTGGAACGGTTGGGTGTAGAGGTGGCCCGGCGCTACCTGGATGCTGCCGATCTCGTCCTGTTGTGTGTGGAGGCCGGACGCCCGATCGCGGAGGATGAGGTGATGTTCGCCGAGTCGCTCGCACGGAAGGAGGTCGTCATGGTGCGAACCAAAGCCGACCTCGCGGATGCGTCGGGCGGGTCGTCGGGTGAAGAGGATCAGGTGGTCGTGTCCGCGGTGACTGGGCAGGGACTGGCACGGCTGAGGGAGAAGCTGCCGTCCCTCGTCTTCCAGGGTCTAGTCAGCGCGGGAGCCGATGCGCCAGTACTGACGCGGAAGAGACAGGCGGACGGAGTGCGCCGTGCCCTCGAGAGCGTGCGTGCGTTCGCCGCTGCCCTGAGAGAAGGGGTACCGGCGGAGTTGGCATCCACCCATCTTCGACCGGCGGAGAGCGCGCTGGAGGAACTTCTCGGGGTGATCTCTTCGGAGGAGGTGCTCGACGCACTCTTCGACGAGTTCTGCATCGGCAAGTAGAGAGCGATCGGGGTGCGCCTGAACGCCCACTTCGTACTGGCAGGGGAATGAGGAGTGGAAAGCAAGGAGCGGCCCCAAGCGGGGTACAAGGTCATAGGACGGGTCCAGGGTGTGGGGTATCGCTGGTGGGCACGCCAGGTTGCGACCGAGTTGGGCGTGTGTGGAACCGCTGAGAACTGGCCCGATGGTTCGGTAGTGGTCCACGCTACCGCACCGGCGGAGGTCTTGGAGGCGTTCGCGATGCAGTTGGAGAAGGGTCCTTGGGCGGCCAGTGTGGACCGTGTCGAAAGCGTCCCGTCGGAAGGCCGGCTTTCGACGGACCGATTCGAGATTCTCCTCTAAGTGCGGATGGACCCTATGTATGACGTCGTGGTGATAGGCGGAGGTCACGCGGGTACGGAAGCGGTTGCCGCCGCGGCTCGGCTCGGTGTTCGTGCCCTCCTCATCACGCCGGAGCTCCACCGGGTCGGCCAGATGAGCTGCAATCCGGCCATTGGAGGTATCGCCAAAGGGGTCGTTGCGCGCGAAGTCGACGCCATGGGTGGCGTGATGGGTCGTGCCACCGATGCTGCCCGGATCCAATTCAGGATGCTGAATCGCTCGAAGGGGCCCGCCGTTTGGGGGCCTAGGGCACAATGCGACCGCGCGCTCTATCCGGTCGGTGTGAGACGGATCTTGGAGGAACTGCCTGGCCTGGAGATGATCGAGGACATGGTGACCGGCTTGGTGATCGCCGGGGGTGCCGCCGTCGGGGTCATCACGGGTTCCGGCCGCCGGGTCGATTCCCGGACGGTGGTTGTGACTGCAGGAACGTTCCTGAGGGGTGAGATCCATGTCGGCGGCGAGGCCCCCGTGCCGGCCGGCCGGGCCGGAGAGGCCCCGTCGATCGACCTGGCGGAGGAGATGGCCCGTTGCGGTCTCGAACTGGCGCGCTTCAAGACGGGCACGCCGCCCAGAATCGATGGACGCACTGTGGACTTCGATGCTCTCGAGCGGCAGGACGGAGATCCGGTTGATTTCCGCTTCGGCGCCTACCATCGCGAGGAAGTGCCCGAGCAGCGGCCCTGCTGGATCACCTGGACCGGAGACGCACTGAGGAAGGTCGTAGAGCGAAGCCTGCACACCAGCGCTCTCTACGGTGGAGCGATCGCCGGGCGTGGACCGAGGTACTGTCCTTCGATCGAGGACAAGATCGTTCGGTTTCCGAACGCATCGAGTCATCAAGTCTTCCTGGAGCCGGAGGGGCTCGACACCTCCGAGCTCTATGTGAATGGGCTCTCGACTTCACTTCCGGCAGAGATCCAGTTGGAGTTTCTGCGGACGGTTCCCGGCCTCGAACAGGTCGAGATGACACGCGCCGGGTACGCGATCGAGTACGATTACTTTCCGCCTCACCAACTCGAGCACACGCTCCAGGTGAAGGGCATTCCAGGACTGTTCCTGGCGGGGCAGATCAACGGAACGACCGGCTACGAAGAGGCGGCGGGACAGGGGCTCGTCGCGGGTGCCAACGCCGCGCTTCTCTCCCGGGGGGAGCCTCCGCTCATTCTGGAGCGGGATCAAGCGTACATCGGTGTGCTGGTGGATGACCTCGTTACGAAGGGTGTGGACGAGCCGTACCGGCTGTTCACGTCGAGGGCGGAGTACCGTCTGTTGTTGAGGCAAGACAACGCGGTGCGGCGCCTTGGTCCGGTGGCGGAGGCCCGTGGGATGCTCACTCACGAGCAGCGTGGGGTTCTGACCGAACGGCTCGCGGCCGAGGATGCTATGGTGGGATGGTTCCGAGAGGCCACGGTCCGGCCCGAAGCTGTGGCTCCGATACTGGAGCGGCTCGGCACTCCCGGAATCTCCGAGCCCACGCGAGCGCTGGATCTACTCAAAAGGCCGGGGGTCACCGCCGCCGAGATCGCACGGGCGGGAGAGGCACCGTTCGAAGATGAAAGTGCGGATGACGCGTTGGCGGCCGTAGAGGTGGAACTGAAGTACGAAGGCTACGTCGCTCGGGAGAGCGATCGGGCGGAGCGCCTGAGAGAGCAGGCGGGCTTCGTGCTACCGGTGGAAATCCCGTACGTGGACTTCGTGACGCTTTCGTATGAAGCCCGCGAAAAGCTGGGTAGAGTTCGCCCCGCGACGCTGGCGCATGCGGGACGGATTCCGGGGGTGTCCCCGGCGGACCTCCAAAACCTCATGATGGAGGTGCGTCGCTGGCGGGCGGCCGGGGGTCGAGAGGAAGTCGCCGCCCAGAACGACTGAACTGGCCTTCGGGGTAATCTTTCAACACGCGGGTCCACACACTAGCGTGCTTCCGCATAGAGAATGCATAGAGTGTGCATAGTGTTGGTTGTTCCTGCGGCGTTCTCGACGTCGAGGAGGACCCTATCATCGGGGTGTTTCACGTGAAACACTCGGGAGCCATGGCACCGGATGCGCTATCTAGCGCGGAGTGAGCCCGATCACGATCGTGGCGTCTTCGGTCATTCCGTCCAGGTTGAAATCGTACACGGTCGGCCCTGTGAGCGTAACGTCGGCCCCGTCCCGTGCCCAGGTGGACCGTGAAACTTCAGGCGAAGGAAGGGCCCTACGGAACACCACCTGTGGGCCCTCCACCGAGAGAGTGCCCGACTCACTCGAGGCTTGCTCGAACCCAGAGAGGATGGCCGTGTATCGACCCGATGGTTGGACCAAGAGCGTAAAAGTGGCTCCCTTGGCGATGAGATCCTCGAAAACCTCAGGATTCTCGGCACTCG
>JBGMRK010000009.1:25956-34403 GCA_048061375.1 Longimicrobiales bacterium
AAAGTGGCTCCCTTGGCGATGAGATCCTCGAAAACCTCAGGATTCTCGGCACTCGTGACGACCAGGACCGTCGCGACCCAATCTCCCACCATGAAACCTGGTCCAGCCGGCGTCTCGGTTGGTCCGGATGCGTCTTCTCCACCGCAAGAAACCACCACACCCACCAGGAACAGCACGATTGCCCTGGCTGCGATCGCAAGCACTCTGGATCCCATACCCGTCCCCTTGTGGAACTGCCATACCTAGTTCAATCATCGGCGCACCCGGAATGTAGTCGTGACACCACTCCTCGCGCCACAAACCATCGCTTTACGAGAGGAAACGCCGCGCGTATATTCTTCGACCTTCCGGATTCGAGTCAGCTATTCCCGATCGGTGCCCGAGAATGTCGCGAGTAATCGCTATTGCGAACCAAAAAGGCGGTGTGGGAAAGACCACCACTGCCGTAAATCTCGGGGCATCGTTGGCGGTAGCCGAGCACCGCACACTCATCGTGGACATGGATCCCCAGGCCAACGCCACGAGCGGGCTCGGGGCCTCGAGAGACGGGCCCACCGTCTACGACATGCTCGTGCGGGGGGTTCCGGCGGGTGACTGCGTGCAATCCGGCGTGAGCGTACCGTTTCTCGACCTTTTACCGTCCACTCGTGATCTCGTGGGTGCTGAGATCGAATTGGTGAATGCCGGCTCCCGTGAGTTGGTATTGCGGAGAGTACTGGAGTCGGTTCGCGACGACTACGACTTCGTTCTCATCGATTGCCCGCCCTCCCTCGGTCTTCTTACCCTCAACACGCTCACCGCGGCGGATTCCGTGATGATCCCGATCCAGTGCGAGTTCTACGCCCTGGAGGGCCTCAGCCAGCTTCTAAACACCGTGAGGCTGGTTCAGCGTGCACTCAATCCGACGTTGGCGATCGAGGGAGTGCTCCTCACGATGTATGACAACCGCTTGAACCTCTCGAAGCAGGTGGCTGCAGAGGCGCGTGAATACTTCGGCGACCGAGTTTACAAGACGCTGATTCCCCGGAACGTGCGTCTCGCCGAAGCGCCCAGTTTCGGCAAACCCATTCTGCAATACGACGTGCTCTCAACGGGCGCTCAGTGCTACCTGAGCCTCGCCAGGGAAATAATCGCAGGTCGCGATGGCGAGGCGACGGCCGCAACTATCTCGACCGTGGAGGTGAGCCGGGCGTGAGTCAGCCATCGAAGGACCGTTTGGGCAAGGGGTTGGGTGCGCTGCTTGGCGATTACATGACGGCCGAGCCTCCCAAGGGCGATGTCCAGCGCATCGCTCTATCCTCGGTGGTTCCGAATCCACAGCAGCCGCGGCGGAGTTTCTCCGCGGCCGAACTGGACGAGCTCGCCGCCTCCATCGAGCAAAACGGCCTCCTACAGCCTCTTCTGGTACGACCGGCCCCAGGGCTGGTGGACCGCTACGAGCTCGTGGCGGGAGAGCGTAGGCTTCGCGCCGTCTCGAGCCTCGGGTGGCACGACGTCCCGGTTGTGGTTCGCGAAGTCGATGACGACACCCTCCTGGTGCTGGCGCTCGTCGAAAACCTCCAACGGGAGGCGCTGGGCCCACTGGAAGAGGCTCAGGGATACCGCGCGCTCGCCGACCAATACGGCCTCACGCAGGAGGAGATCGCACGCTCCGTGGGTAAGGACCGGTCTACGGTCGCCAACATGCTGCGCCTCCTTCGCCTGCCGGTATCGGTGCGGAAGCTCGTAGAGGACGGCGGGCTTTCGGTGGGTCATGCCAGGGCTCTTCTGGCCATCGAGGACCCGCTACGTATGGCCGACCTCGCCCGAAGCGCCGTACGCGAGGGGTGGTCGGTGCGAGAGGTCGAGCGTCGAGTGAAGAAGTTCACGCAGGTGGCCAAGGCCGCCGCGGTGACCACCAAGACCAGCGGAGACCCGATTCTTCGCGCACTCGAAGAGGAACTGCGCTCCGTGCTCGCCACCCGAGTCCGAATCCGGACTACGAACAGGAAGGACGGCGTGATCGAGGTCCCGTTTCACAATCCCGAGGACTTCGAGCGCATCTTCGAAATGATGGCCGGCCGCGAGGCTTCCGAGATCGTAGGATGAGCGAGCCGGACAGGCACCTCAGCATCATTCTGGTCCCCGAGGAGGGTGGCGAGACTCGGACGTTTCGTGTCTCTCGAAGAAGGCTGCGAGCCTTCCGTCTGGGTGGCATCGCTCTGGGTAGCGCGGCGGTCTTCATGTTGGGGAGTTGGCCCTTCTTGGTCGCCCGATCGGGTCGGGTCGAAGACCTCGAGAACCAGGTGGCACAACTCCATGCCGAGCAGGCTCGGGTCCGGACTCTGGTTCGAATCGTCGAGGATCTGGAAGAACGTTACGCGCGACTTCGGTCTTTGTTCGGTTATGAGGGGTCCGCCCTAGCTTCTGGGATGTGGCTGCCACCGCCGGGTGGTCGCCGTTCTGGCTCGGTGCGATCCGAGGACGCGGCGGCGGTACCGTCGGCATGGCCGCTCACTGACCGGGGGTTTGTGACGCAGCGCCTCCTGGCCGGAGACGCCGGCGAGCATCCGGGCCTGGACATCGCCGTGCCGACAGACTCATATATTCTGGCCGCCGGAAACGGCGTCGTGGCTGCGGTCGGTGACGATCCGACCTACGGCCGATTTCTCCGGATCGACCATGAGAACGGATATGAAACGCTGTATGGACATGCCTCGATCACGTTTAAGGCGCTAGGTGAACGGGTTCGTCGCGGCGAAGTAATTGCGTTGAGTGGATCCACAGGCCGCTCGACCGCACCACACCTGCACTTCGAGATCCTGTTGGATGATGAGGTGGTCGATCCGCTCACGATGGTACAGCAACCATGAAGGCGACAGGAAGGAAATAGAGACATGGCAAGAGACCGCGCCCAAAGCGGCACACCACCGGAGGATGTGATCTCCATCATCGGACCCGGCATGAAGGTCGTCGGTGATTGTGTAACCACGGGAAGCCTCAGGATCGAGGGCACCGTTCAAGGGTCGGTCCAGGCCGGGAAGGCCGTGGTTGTAGGCAAGGAAGGGTTTGTCGACGGCGACATCGAGACCCAGGATGCTGTGATTTCCGGCCGCGTCGTGGGGACCATGACGATTGCGTCGCGCCTGGAGGTCCACGCCACGTGCCGTATCGAAGGTGCCGTGAGAGCGCGCCGGATGCAGCTCGAGGAGGGGGCCTCACTCGAGGGCCAGATCCTGGTCGGAGAGGGTAAACAGGCGGCGCCCACGCTCGAACACATCATCGCCGACGAACACGGCCCTGCGGGGATGGCGGAGGAGGCCGGCAGCACCGGTTTTTCCACAACGTCGGGAAAACTCTCTAAGTCGGTTTAACACACCGCCTTACGCTTGAACAGCGCGCACCGTAATGGGTAGTGTGCCTCGCTTGAAGGCGTTTTTTCCACAGTTCCAGCCGGGAAGTATATGAAATTAGAATCCCTGCTCCAATATCTCTCGGAGTACCTCAGGCTGGAGGAGTTCCCGGACTACGCTCTGGCGATGAACGGCCTACAGGTAGAGGGGCCTGGTACCGTCACGAATATCTGCGTTGCGGTCGATGCCAGCGAGGCAGTCATCAACGAGGCCGCCCGAAGGGGCGCCGATCTCCTGATCGTGCATCACGGTCTGTTCTGGGACGGACGGCAAAGGGTGACCGGCCCCCGCTACCGGAAGCTTCACACGCTGATCACGAAGGGGGTCGCACTGTTCAGCGCCCATCTGCCGCTGGACGCTCACCCGGAGGTCGGGAATTGCGCAATCCTCGCTCGGGAGCTCGGGCTGGACGGGTTGGAGAGATTCGGGAGCTACGCCGGAGAGGAGTGCGGGTGGTCGGGTGTCCTCGACGCCGAACGGGAGGCTTTTCGTGAGACGATCGCGGGGGTGGTCGGCGGACCCGTGAAGCTCATTCCCGGCGGGCCGGAGCAACTCCAGCGGGTCGCGGTGGTGACCGGAGGGGCCGCGAGCATGATTTCCGAGGCCGCGGACGCGGGAATAGACGCCCTGGTTACGGGTGAGGGCGCCCACCACACGTTCCACGAGGCCATGGAGCTGGGAGTCAATGCCTACTACGCGGGCCACTACGCCACGGAGACGTGGGGAGTGAAAGCGCTGGCCGCCCACATCGAGGAGCGCTTCGAGATTCCATGGGAGTTCATCGACGCGCCTACCGGACTCTAATCAGTCTCGACCCCCCGGCCGCATTGCATCGCGGGCCGCCCTGAACTCCGAACTCTCGAACCAGTTCGGCCAGGTGTCGTCTCTTGCGATGTCGAGCGCCGTCGAGAGGATCAGCCAACCCTGTTGGACCGCCCCCGAAAACACAAAGTCCTCGGAGAACTCGTCGCTCGGCGCGTGGTACCGGTTGGCCGTGTAATCCGCCTGCACCTCGTTTCCCCAGCCTTCGGGCTTGCCGCGGTACTGCCGCCCATGCTCGATGTAGAGGGAGGGCACTCCTGCCCGCGCGAACGGGAAGTGATCACTCCGGAAGAAGAACCCCTTTTCCGGCTCGGCGTCCGGCATGAGCGTCAGCCCCGCCTCGGCGGCGCGGGCCTCCACGTAACGGCCCAGACCGCTGCGCTCCGCGCCCTGAGCGATCATGTCGTCCGTTTCGCCCCACAAGTTGGCTCCGTCCATGTTGATCTCTGCGACAGTGTTGGCCAGCGGAAACAGCGGTGACTGGACGTACCAGGCGCCACCCAGGAGTCCCTGCTCCTCCGCGGCCGTGGCGATAAACAGCAATGACCGGGGCGGAGCCTCTGGAAGTGCTTCGGTGGCGCTCGCCAGCGCGATCAACAGCGCCGTGCCGCTCGCGTTGTCGTAGGCCCCGTTGTAGATGGAATCCCCATCGACCTTCTCACCGATCCCGAAGTGATCGTAGTGCGATGTGAGCGTGATGACCTCGTCGGGCCGTGAAGATCCAGGCAACAATCCCACGACGTTTTGCGTTTCGACCACGCGGATCGTGCTCGTGACCCGGGCGTCGACCTGAATCCCGGTCGCGACGGGCTCGAAATCCCGACTGGCGGCCCGAGTCATCAACTCATCGAGGTCGAGAGAGGCGAGGGCCAGCACGCTGGAGGCCGTCTCGTAGGACAGCCAACCTTGGAGTGGCACAGGGCTCGCATCGGGAGCGAGTGGCAGCGCCACCTGCTCACCCGACCAACCTCCTCGCACCACGCTCCAGGGGTATCCGGCGGCCTCGGTCGTATGAATCACAAGGGCGCCCAGCGCGCCCTGCCTGCCCGACTCTTCGTATTTGTAGGTCCAGCGGCCGTAGTAGGTCATGGCTCGCCCGCCGAACAAGTCAGGCTCATCGGGAGGTGCCGGAGGATCGTTCACCAGGATCAGCACGATCTTTCCTGCCACATCGACTCCGAAATCGTCCCAGGCAACCTCGGGCGCCGAGATTCCATAGCCCACGAACACCAACTCGCCCGACCCCTGGGTTGTTTCGGACTCGGGTTCACCAGACCAGAGTACGAAATCGTCCAGATATTCGGGGGACAGCCTCGCACCTCCGATGGAAAACCCCAATTCGATCTCGGAGGGTCGGGGGGTGGTGCCGATGAGCCGAACGTCTTGGAAATAACTACCATCGACCGGCTGTAGGCCGGCGGCCTCGAATTGGTTGGCGACGTACTCCGCCGCCCGCCGTCCACCATCGCTTCCGGGACCCCTTCCCAGGAATTCGTCGGAGGCGAGGCGCTCCATGTGCTCTCGGATGATGTCGCCCGAGATCGCGGGAATCGTGGTGTCGGTCGACTCACTCGCACATCCGACGAGGGCTACCGCTGCAACGATGATGAGGCGCTTCACGATCACATCTCCACTCTTTGGCATGATGTACGGAACATGGCGGGGGCTCCTCGGCGGGCGAACAAGGTAGTGCTCGAGCTCCCTGCTGGCGACCCGCTTCCGACGGCCTGCGCGGCACGCGAGGTTGCCGACCCTTGGGACCTTGGGTACCATTTTCCTCACCCCTCCGCCTCGAGGAGAGACGATGGTCAAGCGAGTCCTGACGATCAGCGCGGGAGTGGCGCTGTTCGCCACCGGCGTGCTTCGAGCCCAGGTCGTTCCCACACCCGAATCACACTTCGGTTTCGAGCTGGGTTCGGACCGGAAGCTCGCGAACTGGTCCGCCCTGACGGCCTATTACGAACGGCTCGCGGAGACCAGCCCGCGCGTGCGCGTCGACACGCTCGGGCCGACCACGGCTGGGCTTCCGTTCGTCATGCTCACCATCACGAGTCCCGAAAACCACGCCGACATCGAGCGCCTGCGGGACATCCAGATGCGGCTGGCCGACCCACGCCGCGTTGGGGGCGAAGAGGAGCTCCAGCGGCTCCTGGACGAGGGCAAGACCGTCGTCCTGATCACGCATGCGATCCACTCCACCGAGGTCGGTTCGGCCCAGACCGCCGCCCGGCTCGCGTACCGGCTGGCGTCCTCCAACGAGGCCAAGGTCCGAGAGATTCTGGACAACGTGATCCTCCTGGATATCCCATCGCTGAATCCCGACGGGACGCAGTGGGTGGTGGATTGGTACAACGAGTACCTCGGGACTGAATACGAGGCCTCCCCGATGCCCTGGCTGTACCACTACTACGTGGGGCACGACAACAACCGTGACTGGTACGCGTTCACGCAGATCGAGACGCAGTACACGGTGCTTCAGGCCCATAATGCCTGGCGTCCCCAGATCGTTCACGACATCCATCAGATGGGAAACGAAGGGGCCCGCATCTTTTTCCCGCCCTACATCGACCCGATCGAACGCAACGTGGACCCCGGCCTGGTGACGGCGATCAACATGCTCGGTACCTATATGGCCGCCGAGTTGACCGCCCAGGGGAAGAAGGGTGTTGTTGTCAACGCCATTTATGACGGTTTCACCCCGGCACGCGCCTACCAACACTACCACGGGGGGGCCCGCATTCTCTCCGAGACGGCGTCCGCTCGGATCGCAACTCCCATCACACAGACCGCCGACGACATCGGTGGAGGCCGCGCGTACGACGCCGCTGTCGCGACGTGGAACTTCCCGGACCCGTGGGAGGGTGGTGAGTGGGGCTTGCCCGACATCGTCGATTACATGGAGTCGGGCGCGATGGCCCTGCTGACCAACGCCGCCAAGAACCGCAGGTACTGGCTGGAAAACTTCTACCGCATCAACGAGCGCGCCGTAAAGGGCTGGGAGTCGTGGCCCGCCGCGTGGGTGATTCCCGCCGACCAGCCGAACACGGTGGGCTTGGCCTACGTCTTACGAATCCTCCGCATGGGGGACGTCGAGGTGCATCGGGCCTCGACAGACTTCCGGGGCGACGGCCGCTCGTTTCCGGCGGGCTCGTACGTCGTCCCGATGAAGCAGCCGTACGCGGCGTTCGCTCAGACCATGCTCGAGGTACAGCACTACCCGGATCTGCGACAGTTTCCAGGCGGGCCCCCCAAGCCGCCGTACGACGTGACGGCGCACACCCTGCCCCTCCTCATGGATGTCGAGGCTGTGGCGGTCGAGGAGGTTCCGGATCTCTCCGGTATCCTGGAGCCCGACCCCATCGAGACACCGGAGTTCGCGTTCGAGCTTCCTGATGCTCTCTCCGGACCAGACGCGCCTCGCGTCGCGATCTACAAGTCGGCGCAGGAGCCCATGGAGGCGGGCTGGACCCGGTGGCTTTTCGACAAGTACGGGCTCCAATACGATACACTGAAGGACGCGCGCGCTCGCGAGGGCGGCCTCGGGACCGACTTCGACGTGATCGTCCTCCAGGACCAGAGTCCCGGATCGATCAGGGACGGTTACGCCCCCGGCGAGGTGCCGCCTGCGTACACGGGCGGGTTGGGGCAGGCGGGCGTGAGTGCTCTGGAGTCGTTCGTCCGGTCCGGCGGGAGGCTTGTCGCGATCGACGAAGCCACCGACTTCGTCGCAGAGTTGTTCGGTCTCGAGATCTCGAGTGCGGTGGAGCGTTTGGACAGTCAGGACTTTTTCATCCCAGGGTCGATCCTGCAACTCGACCTCGAGGATCACCCGATCACGGCGGGCATGGGCGCCGAGACGGCAGCCTGGTACTGGCAGAGCAGCCGGGCCTTCGACGTGGCGGAACCCAGGGCCCGGGTAGTGGCCCGCTATGCGCAGGGCGACCCACTGCTATCGGGATGGATTCTCGGTCCGGAGCATGTGGCGGGGAAGCCGGCGATCATAGAGGTTCCGGTGGGGTCCGGATCGGTGGTGCTGTTCGGATTCCAGCCTAACTATCGAGCTCAGACCGTGGCGACATGGCCACTCCTGTGGAATGCCCTGAGCACGACGCTCGAGGCGCCCGTGGGCGAATCCGAAAGTGGAGGAGCGAAATGACCTGCCCAACATGTGGGGCCGCCGGAGACGGCGCGTTCTGCTCGTCGTGCGGAGCAGCGCTGGGCACGCCGAAATGC
>JBGMRK010000010.1:0-4637 GCA_048061375.1 Longimicrobiales bacterium
TGCCCGGCACCGTGCCCATGGCTTTCGGGCGGACTCTTGCTACCCCGTAGGAGGCACCATGCCAACGGTTTCGATTCTGGTGAACGGCAAGCGGGTGTCCGCCGATGTTGAGGCGCGCACGCTGCTCGTCGAGTTCATCCGAGAGCATCTCGAGCTGACGGGCACCCACGTGGGGTGTGACACCAGCCAGTGCGGCGCCTGCGTCGTGCACCTGGACGGCCGCTCTATCAAGAGCTGCACTACGCTTGCGATCGAGGCCGACGGCGGGGAGGTGACCACCATAGAGGCGCTGTCCAACGGCGTCGAATTGCATCCCATGCAGGCTGCCTTCAAGGAGAACCACGGCCTGCAATGCGGATTCTGCACGCCCGGCATGGTGATGAGCGCGCTGGACCTGGTCAGCCGTAATCCCGACCCCACCGAGGCCGACGTGCGTGATTGGCTGGAGGGCAACCTCTGCCGCTGCACGGGCTACCACAACATCGTCAAGTCCGTGCAGGCGGGCGCCGCCGCGATGGGGGGCTGAGCCATGTCGAACGACGGAATCGGCGCCGCCGTACGGCGCAAGGAAGACGCCCGCTTCCTCACGGGGCGCGGCAGATACACGGACGACATCAACCGGCCGGGGCAGTTGTACGTGGTCCTGGTGCGTTCGCCGGAGGCTCACGCGGAGCTGGTCCGAGTCGACACGGCGGCCGCTGAAGCGGCAGACGGCGTCGTGGCGGTCTTCACCGGCGTGGATATCGAGGCGGACGGAGTGGGGGGTATTCCCTGTGGGTGGGCCGTGAACCACGAAGACGGCACGCCCATGGCGGAACCGGCGCACCCGGTCCTCGCTCAGGGCAGGGTGAGGCACGTGGGTGACCCGGTCGTAGCGGTGATCGCAGAAACCAAGGCGCAGGCCAAGGCCGCGGCGGCCCTCGTGGACGTGGACTACGAGCGGCTGCCCGCCATCGCGGACGTTGCCGGCGCCGTGGAGTCCGACGCGCCCCAGATCTGGGACGAGGCGCCGGGCAACATCTGCTTCAAGTTCGGCATCGGCGATGCGGAGGCTGTGGACGCCGCTTTCGACGGCGCGGCGCACGTCGTGACCCTGGATCTCGTAAACAATCGACTGATTCCCAATGCGATCGAGCCGAGGGCGGCCATCGGGGACTTCGAGCCGACCAGCGGGGAGTACACGCTCTACACGACGAGCCAGAACCCGCACGTGATCCGGCTTCTCATGGGGGCGTTCGTGCTACAGATACCCGAACACAAGCTTCGGGTCATCGCTCCGGACGTGGGCGGCGCCTTCGGCTCGAAGATCTTCCACTACGCCGAGGAAGCACTGGTTACCTGGGCTTCCGGGAAACTCGCCCGCCCGGTCAAGTGGACCGCCGAGCGCTCCGAGGCGTTCATGTCCGACGCTCACGGCCGAGACCACGTCACACACGCCGAGTTGGCCCTGGACGATGAAGGCACCTTCCTGGCGCTACGGACCAAGACGCTTGCCAACCTCGGGGCCTATATCTCGACCTTCGGCCCGGCCGTCCCCACCTATATGCACGCGGTGCTTTTCGCGGGATGCTACACCACGCCCGTCATCCGGGCGGAAGTAGACGGGGTCTTCACGAACACGGTGCCGGTGGACGCCTACCGAGGCGCCGGGCGACCGGAGGCCACCTTCATGCTGGAGCGTCTGGTGGACCTCGCCGCAGGCAAGCTCGGCATGAGCCGTGTCGAGATCCGGAGAAAGAACTTCATCAGGGAGTTCCCCTATCAGACGCCGGTGGCCCTGGAATACGACAGCGGTGACTACGACGGCACGCTGGATCTGGCGCTCGAGCTCGGGGGCTGGAACGACTTCGAGACGCGCCGTGACGAGGCGCGGGCGCGCGGCATGCTAAGAGGCATCGGCCTGTCGACCTTCGTCGAAGCCTGTGGGGCGGCGCCCTCCGCGCTTGCCGGCCAGTTGGGCGCCCGTGCGGGGCTCTTCGAGGTGGGGCAGGTGCGGGTCCACCCCACGGGCAGCGTGACCGTGTTTACGGGTTCGCACAGCCACGGGCAGGGCCACGAGACGGCTTTCGCCCAAATCGTGTGCGAGGCACTCGGCATGTCGGTCGACCAGGTGGATATCGTGCACGGCGACACGGGTAAAGTCCCCTTCGGCATGGGCACCTATGGCTCACGGTCCTTGGCCGTCGGCGGCTCCGCGATTCAAAAGGCGCTGGAGAAGATCATCGACAAGGGCAGGAAGATCGCTGCGCACATGATGGAGGCATCCGAAGGCGACGTGGAGTTCGCGGATGGCCAGTTCACGGTCGTGGGGACCGACAAGTCCACGACCTTCGGGGAGGTGGCGCTGACCGCCTACGTGCCCCACGACTACCCCGAGGGGCTCGAGCCGGGCCTCGAGGAGACGGCGTTCTACGATCCGACCAACTTCACGTACCCCGCGGGGGCTCACATCGCGGAAGTCGAGATCGATCCGGAAACGGGGGTTGTCGAGTTGGTGGCCCTCAGCGCGGCCGACGACGTGGGCCGGATCATCAACCCGATGATCGTGGATGGCCAAATGCACGGAGGCATGGCCCAGGGTGTGGGCCAGGCCCTCCTCGAGGCATGCCGTTACGACGGCGATGGCCAGCTCCTCACCGGCTCGTACATGAACTACACGATGCCGCGCGCGACGGACTTCCCGTTCTTCTCCACGGGCCACAACATCACACACTGTACGCATAACCCGCTGGGGGTGAAGGGTGTGGGGGAGGTGGGGGCCATCGGTGTGCCGGCCGCGGTCATCAACGCGGTGGTCGACGCAATGGCCCACCTGGGCGTGCGGCACGTCGACATGCCCGCGACGCCCGAGAAGATTTGGCGCATCATCCAGAACGCAACCGCCCAGAACGCAACCGCCGTCTAGGAGCAGCTCAATGGAGAACTTCGAATTCCACGGGCCGAGCACGCTCGATGAGGCGCGGGCCGCGATGCGTGCAGCGGAAGACGGCAAGTTCATGGCCGGAGGGCAGAGCTTGCTCCCCGTGATGAAGCTGGAGCTGGCGGCTCCCAGCGACGTGATCTCCTTGGGCGCGATCGAAGCGTTGGGAGGCATCGAGGCGGACGGCTCCACGGTCACCATCGGCGCGGCCGTCACGCACGCCGAGGTGCAGGACTCCGATGCGGTGCGCCAGGCCATTCCGGCCCTGGCCGACCTGGCAGGGGGCATCGGCGACCCACAGGTCCGCAACCGCGGCACGATCGGCGGCTCGGTAGCGCATGCGGATCCGGCCGCGGACTACCCGGCGGCGCTCGTGGGCCTCGGCGCCACGGTAGTGACCGACCGCCGGGAGATCAGCGCGGAGGACTTCTTTCAGGGCATGTTCGACACGCCACTGGAAGACGACGAGATCATCACCGCCGTACGCTTTCCCGTGCCCGACAAGGCCGCCTATGCCAAGTTCGCCAACCCCGCGTCCGGCTACGCCATCGCTGGAGTGATGGTCGTGACCGGCGAGGCGGGTGTCCGCGTGGCCGTCACAGGTGCGGGCTCCTGCGTGTTTCGGGTGACGGCGATGGAGGAGGCGCTCGCTGGGGACTTCTCGGCTTCAGCGCTCGAGGGCGTCGCCGTGGACTCGACCGACCTGGCCTCGGACCCTGACGCCAGTGCCGAGTACCGCGCTCATCTGGTGGGCGTCATGGCCAGACGCGCCGTGGAGGCGTGCGGATAGCACCCGTCATGTCGATACCCATGTCGGTCGACGAGGCGCTCGATCTTCTGGGAGGAGGCGACTACGTCGCCGACCGAGCCCTCGCAACGTCGGTCTTTCTGGCCCTGAAGCTTCAGCGCCCGCTCCTGCTCGAGGGCGAAGCCGGCGTGGGCAAGACCGAAGTGGCCAAGGTGCTCGCCGACACGCTCGGCCGCAGGCTGATCAGGCTCCAATGCTACGAGGGCCTCGACGTGTCGTCGGCCGTGTACGAGTGGAACTACGCACGGCAGATGATCGAGATCCGCGTCGCCGAAGCCACGGGACAGGCCCAGCGCGACCGCCTCGAAGCCGACATTTTTTCGGATGAGTACCTGATCGAGCGCCCGCTCCTGGAGGCCCTCCGCCCGCATCCGGGCGGTCCCCCCGTCCTGCTGATCGACGAACTCGACCGGTCCGACGAGCCCTTCGAGGCGTTCCTGCTGGAGGTGCTCTCCGACTGGCAGATTACGATCCCCGAGGTGGGCACGGTGGCCGCGGAGCAGCCCCCCATCGTGGTGGTCACCTCCAACCGCACGCGAGAGATCCACGACGCTCTGAAGCGCCGATGCTTCTATCATTGGATCGACTACCCCGACGCCGAGCGGGAGCTGAAGATCCTCGAGGTCCGGGTGCCCGAGGCGGAGGCGGGGCTCACGCGGCAGGTCGTCGCGTTCGTCCAGAAGCTCCGAGAGGCGGATCTCTTCAAGGTGCCGGGTGTCGCCGAGTCCATCGATTGGACGAGGGCGTTGATGGCGCTCGACCGAACCGCGCTTCAAGCGGAGATCGTGGGGGATACGCTCGGCGTCCTACTCAAGTACGAGGACGACGTGGTTCGTATGCGGGGCGCGGAGGTGGAGCGCATCCTTGGAGGGGTCGAGCGGGAGTTGGCTGCGTCGGGCCCATGAGCCT
>JBGMRK010000010.1:4737-33771 GCA_048061375.1 Longimicrobiales bacterium
TTCCCAACGGGCCGGGGCAGGTGATTCAGGCCCGGCGTGCGCTCGGTGTCGTGGACATTACCAAGCGCGACGACTTCTACTGGGCGCTCCACTCGGTGTTCGTTCAATGCGGTGAGCACCGCGAGCTGTTCCGGCAGGCGTTCGGCCGATTCTGGCGTGACCCCGAGCGTCCAGCTCTCGACCCACTGCTGGCTGAGATGCTCGCCCAGTCCACCGTCCCGGATACCGCCGAGGGTGCCGACGCCCTGCGGCGAGTGAGGGAGGCTTCGGCCTCTCCCTCGACAGAGGAGCTCGACCCCGAGCGCGAGATCGACATGCGCATGACCGGTTCGACCCGGGAGGTGCTCGCCCGGCGTGACTTCGAGCAGATGTCGGTCGAGGAGGCGAGGGAAGCGAAGCGGGTGATGGCTCGCCTCACGCTGCCGCTTCGCGCGATAGCCACCCGGAGGAGGAAGCCGGACCCGTCGGGCTCGCGAGTGAACGTGAGAGCCACCTTGAGGGCGAGCCTGAGGTCGTCCGGGGACTTGATTCCTCTGCGCTGGACCAGTCCGCGCCGCCGCCCGCCGGCTTTGGTGACCCTATGCGACGTCTCGGGCTCCATGAGCACGTACAGCCGTATGCTACTTCACTTCTTGCACGCGCTCACCAACGACCGGGAACGCGTGCATACGTTCCTCTTCGGCACGCGGCTGACCAACGCGACCCGTTTTCTCGAGCACCGTGACGTGGACGTGGCCCTGAGCGGGCTCGGCGGGGCGGTGGAGGACTGGGGTGGAGGCACGCGGATTGGCGCTTCTTTGGAGACGTTCAACCGGCTCTGGTCGCGCCGCGTCTTGGGTCACGGCGCGGTGGTACTGCTCATCACGGATGGGTTGGACCGCGATGGAACCGAACTCCTGGAGAAAGAGGCCGCGCGCCTCAGGCGTTCCTGCAGGCGGCTGATCTGGTTGAACCCTCTGCTTCGTTACGAGGGTTTCTCTCCGCTGGCTGCGGGTGTCAGGGCTATCCTGCCGCACGTAGACGAGTTCCGGCCGGTCCACAACCTCGAGAGCCTGGCGGAGCTGGGCCGTGCGCTCGGCCGCGAGTTCGGTGAGGGTCAGCCCCGTCCGAACAGGTTGAGCAGCCACGAGCGGAGCGCCCTGAACAGGAGCGGTAGCGCCGCGACCGCCTGAGCCTCCGCAGGCGCTCCCGGGGTCTCGGCACCGTCCTTTGGTGTGGCGGCATCACCCTCGCCCGTACCCTGGCCTCCTTCGGTACCCGCGCCGGTGCCCCCGCCGGGAACTGGCCCGGCGAGCTTTTCGGTGAGGCACGCGGTGAACTGCTTGAAGATCTCCTTGGAGACAATCTCGATCATGCCTCGCCCGAACCTGACGATTTTGCCGGCGAGTTGCACCGTCGATTCGACCGTTACCTCAGCCCCGCCGCCGTCCAGCTCGCGGACGGTGCTCTCCATGGTCATCATGACGGAGCCCGCGCCGCCCTTTTCCTTGCCTTTGCCCACCATCCGTACGAAGCGCCGTTCGTGGTCGAGCTCCTCGAACGTCATGCTGCCCTTGTACTGAACCGTCACCGCGCCGACACGCACCTTCACCATACCGTGATAGGCGCCGTCATCGTCCGTGGAGTCGAGTTGGGCTCCGGGTAGGCATACCACGACCCGTTCCGGATCGATCAAGAAACGCCACACCTCTTCGGCGGGTGCGTCGATGGTGAAGCGCTCTTCAATCTTGAGTGAGGACACGACGCTCTCCGTCAGTGTGGCTGTCCAAGTCGGCCGCTGTGTCGAGATCCAGGAAGATCCCCCGATCACCCACGGGGACCTCGACGACCCGTTCAGCATACTCCCCGAGGAGCCGCCGGGCACCGTCGTCGCCCACCAGTTCGTCGATCGCCGCGAAGAAGTCCGCACCCCACAATACCGGGTTCCCCCTCCGGCTGTCACACGTCGGGACGCAAATGGCCTGTCCACGCCCTGGATCGAAGTCGGCGATGAGTGCGTCCATGACGTCGGCTCCCACCCATGGCATGTCGCCCAGGCAAACCAGAGCCCCGTCCACTCCGGGCCCAAGCGCACGGATGCCCGCGCACAGCGACGAGGCCAGCCCGCTCTCGTACAGGTCGTTCCGTACGAAGCGAACGGCCTCGTCCACGAGGGCGGTCTCGACGCGTGCGGCCTCGTATCCGGTGACCACCACCACGCCCTCGGCCCGTGATGCCAGGGCGGCGCGCACGACGCGGGCGACCATCGGCACACCGTCGACCTGCGCGAGGAGTTTGTTGGCGTGGCCCGTTCTGCTCGATAGGCCGGCGGCCAATACGATCGCATCGACGCGCGGTGGTCGTGGGGCCTCGGAATCCGGGGCCGAGGATGTTCTCACCCGTCGGCCGCTCGTAGACAGTCGACCAGCTGGGCCATCACGGAGACCGCGATCTCCCCGGGGGTGCGGGCTCCTATGTCGAGCCCGACCGGACCGTGGATGCGGTCCAGGTCGGCCCGGCCGAACCCGGCTGCCTCGAGGCGGGCGCAGCGCTTGGCGTGGGTGCGGCGGCTCCCGAGCGCTCCGATGTAGAACACCGGCGAGCGCAGGGCCAACTCGAGTGCCGGGTCGTCGAACTTGGGGTCGTGGCTCAGCGTCACCACCGCGGTCCGCCGGTCCAGTCGAAGGTTTCTGAAGGCTTCGTCCGGCCAGGCCCTGATGAGACGGACGCCGGGAAAACGTTCCTCTGTTGCGAAGGCTTCGCGCGGGTCCACGAGCATTACACGGTATCCGGCCACCATGGCCATGCGGCATAGCGGCTGGGCGATGTGGACGGCGCCCACCAGGATGACCTGAACGGGAGAATTGAAGACCTGAAGGAACCAGTCGACCTCGTCGATCGCCACGGTGGTGGAGCGGTCGACCGACAGCGCTTCCAGCGCGGACTCGCGAAGGGAATGGGAGACGCCGTCCTCTCCACTTTCGTCGGGCCGAATCAGCCACTGGTCGCCCGTGTCCAGGCGGGTGGCGAGCACGAACGGGCGCTCCGCCTCGCGGTCGGCGAGCACGAGGTCGAGCGTGTCACGCTTCACGTGACCAGCTCCACGAAGATGCGGACCTCGCCGCCGCAGGCCAGACCGACGTCCCATGCCATCTCGTCGGTGACGCCGTAGGTGAGCAGCCGCGGCTCCCCCGACTCCATCACCTGGCGTGCCTCGTCGATCACCGCGCCCTCGACGCAGCCGCCGGACACCGAGCCTACGAAGCGGCCCTGGTCGTCCATGCACATTTGGCTACCGGGCTGTCTCGGAGCCGACCCCCAAGTCTGGACGACGGTGGCGAGCACCACGGAGTGTCCGTCTTCGAGCCATGCTTTGGCCTGTACAAGCGCATCGTCCTGGTGCCGGCTCATCGGTCAGAACGTCGCGTTGAGCATCAGGTAGCCCCACGTCGCGTTCTCGGTCAGCCGCCCGATGTCCGCGAAGCCGTCGGCCTGGATCACGACCGATAGTCCGCCCGTGATCCCCAGGTTGCTCGAATGCCGATGCGTGACCGTGAAATCGATCTCCTCGGCCAGGTGCGCGGTGGTGGTCCCGCCGCGCTTTGCCAGCCGGAACGAGTGCAGGTCCAGGCCCAGCTTCACGTCGTTCCTGGCTTGAAGCGAGCCTTTCACGGCAAAGTCCTGTAATCCTAGCCCGGCTGTTTGCACGGGTATGTTGAGGAACAGGTCGGCGAATCCATAGAACTTGTGGTTCGTGGCGAACATGGTGTCGAATACCCTGGCTTTGCCGTCGCCCGGAGTGTCGTCACCGGAGAGATAGTCGTACCACAGCGTGATCCGGCCTTTGTTGGCCGGGCCCATGCCAAAGCCGACTCGCCCGCCCAGCATGAACGCCCTTACGTCGTCACCTCCCCGATCACCGACCTGAAGGCTGGCCTCCGCGCGGTAGTCGATCCTGCCCCCACTCCCGGCGAAGCGCGCACCCAACGTCGCTTGGTCCACGTCGGCCTGTTCACGCACTCGTTGGTAGAACCCGTAGAGGTCGAGTGCACCCGACTCCATCGAGCTGACGGTGGCGTACACCCCTACGAACTCGGCGTCCGTCCCGACTTTTTCGGCGAGGTTCTCGGCCGTCTTGAATCCGATGAAGTCGACGCTACCCCAATCCCTGTTGAATCGAACGCGGGCGCCGTCGAAGCTGCGGGCCTGCTGCGTCCACCCGACGGAGCCGACCAGCCGCTCGCCGCCGAGCTTGACCTCCTGCCGCCCGATCCTCACCGCAGTGGCCGCGGACTCGAACCGCCCCATGTCGACGAACCCCTGGTGGAGGTCGAGGTTGTCCGCGCTGAAATCGCCGAGGGTGCTGGTCTCTTCGCCGAAAATCCGCACGTCCTGGAGCTGAATGACGATGCTCACATCATCTTCGAGCAACGCGGCCATGGTGACACGGACACGCATCGACGTGAAACTCTGGGCGCCCTCCGCGGCCGGATCCCTGAACTCGGTTCTCGGCCTGATCTGTCCGCGGAACGTGACTTCTTGGGCGGCCAGCGGAGAGATCATTCCCAATGCCACCACGACGACCGCCGCTTTGACGTGCTTCATCTGCCGGTCTCCTTTGCGTGAACGCGACGGGGCTATCTCGAAAGTGTGTGGCATCAGGGTGTGTGCAGTCTGTCAGGCGAACGTTGACGGTGGTGTCGGGGGATTTCCCACACGGGCATGATCTTACGGCTTTCCGCTCCACAGCGCCTCCTGTGCCTGGGACGGCACGGGCCTTATTTTTCGGCGCCGTACTCCGGCGGAGGCGCCGACAGGGGCACACGTTCCAGAAGGAGGTCTTGTTGAGGGAAGTAGGGAAGTGGGCGATGGCCTTTGCGATCTCGACGTTGATCGCGTGTAGCGGCGACTCGGGTGGCGAGGCGGGCGGGACGGCCACGCTGCGTGCCGACCGGCCGTCGTTCGACTCCGCACGCGCGTTCCGGGACCTGGTGACCCAGGTGGAATTCGGCCCTCGAGTGCCCGGCACTGACGGCCACGCTGCGCAACTGTCCTGGATGACCGAGCAGCTGGGAGCGCTTGCCGACACCGTGATTATCGATGCGTTCTCGCACACCACGTTGGAGGGCCAGGATCTGGCGCTCACCAACGTTCTGGCCCGTTTCGGTGGAGCCGACGGCACCCGCGTGCTACTCCTGGCCCACTGGGACACCAGGCCACGGTCCGATCAGAGCCGCCGGGCGGAGGACAGGGAGACGCCGCTACCCGGCGCGAACGACGGGGCCTCGGGTGTGGCGATCCTCATGGAGTTGGCTCGCATGTTCGCCGAAAAGGCGCCGCCCACCGGCGTGGACCTCCTTTTTGTGGATGGTGAGGACTACGGACCCACGACGGCCGACATGTTCCTCGGCGCCCGGAACTACGCCGAGACCAGAAGTGCCGGCGACGCACCCATCTTCGCCATCCTCTTGGACATGGTGGGCGACCGGGACCCGCGGTTCCCGATCGAGGGCTATTCCTCGCAGTACGCGCCGCAAGTAGCCCAACGTATCTGGGGCATCGCGGGTAGCTTGGGATACGGGCGGTATTTCCCGATCGAGGTGGGGCAGAGTGTGAACGACGACCACGTATCTCTGAACAAGGCCGGTGTGCCCACGGTCGACATCATCGATTTCGATTACGGGCCGCAGAACAGCCTTTGGCACACGGTCGACGACACTCCCGAGAACACGAGCGCTACGACTCTGCGGATCGTGGGAGAGGTTGTGGCCGAAGTCGTGTACCGGAGTCGATGACGGTGGAGGTTCGATGAACGAGACCAGGACCGTCCGTGCGGCGGTAGTGCAGGCCTCTCCGCTCCTGTTCGACCTCGAGGGTACCGTGGCGAAGGCCTGCCGGCTCATCCTCGAGGCGGCGGAAGGCGGGGCTGAACTCGTGGTGTTCCCGGAGGCGTATGTGGGCGGTTACCCCTGGGGTCTGGCGTTCGGCACGGCCGTAGGTGGGCGTAGCCCGGCCGGGCGTCGTACCTGGGAGCGCTACTGGAAGGCGGCGATCGACGTGCCCGGCCCAGAGACCGAGCGCCTGGCGGAGGCCGCCAAAGAAGCTGGCGTTCACCTGGCGATCGGGGTCATCGAACGCGACAGCACGTACAGCCGCGGGACGTTGTTCTGCACGTTGCTCTACATCGGGCCGGAAGGCGACCTGCTGGGCAAACACAGGAAGCTCAAGCCCACGGCGGCCGAGCGGTTGATCTGGGGTGAGGGGGACGGTAGCACGCTAACTGTGATCGACACGCCCTTCGGCCGGGTCGGTGGGCTGATTTGCTGGGAGAACTACATGCCGATGGCCCGCATGGCGATGTATGGGAAGGGAGTGGAGGTCTACCTGGCGCCGACCGCCGACGCACGAGGGCGGTGGCAGAGCACGCTTCAGCACATCGCCCTCGAGGGCAGGTGTTTCGTGCTGGGCTGCAACCAGTACGTGACCCGGGCGATGTATCCCGACGATCTGGAGATCGAAGACGAGCTGGAGGCTTGGCCGGAACTGCTGTGCCGTGGAGGGAGCGCGATCTACTCTCCGATGGGCGACGTGCTGTCTGGTCCCCTGTTCGACGAGGAGGGCATCCTGACCACCGATCTCGACATGGGTGACGTGGTACGGGGAAAATTCGACTTCGACGTGGTGGGCCACTACGCACGGCCGGACGTGTTCCGACTCACCGTCGATGAGGCGCCCAAGGCGCCTGTGGAGTACCCGCCAGAGGGGTGATCGCCCAACGACGCCGACGTCCTTGCCTTCGTACGGGCGCGTGCACATCATCGCTCTTGGGGTGTAGCATATCCCGATCCTGCGGCGACTGGCGACCACGTCGCGCCGCCGCCCCTCAGTCACGTACACGACGCTTCGGCGCTGCCAAACCGAGCCACCGATCCATGATTCAAGCAAGCGCGGCCAACACCGAGCAGTACCTCCAGGAAGCCGACCTCTTCGGCGCCCACAACTACCACCCCCTCCCGGTCGTCATCGAGCGAGCCGAGGGGGTTTGGGTGTGGGACGTGGATGGGAACAAGTTCCTGGACATGTTGAGTGCTTATTCAGCGCTCAACCAGGGCCACCGCCACCCGGCGATCCTGGCCGCCGCCCGCGACCAGATGGAGAAGCTCACGCTCACGTCGCGTGCCTTCCACAACGACCAGATGGGCGCCTTCCTCAAGGAGCTGTGCGAGGCCACGGGATATGAGAAAGCGCTCCCGATGAACACCGGTGCGGAGGCCGTCGAGACCTCGATCAAGATGGTCCGCAAGTGGGGCTACAAGGTCAAGGGCGTGGCGGAGGGCCAGGCGGAGATCATCGTCTGCGAGAACAACTTTCATGGCCGCACGACCACCATAGTCGGCTTCTCATCGGAGGCTCAGTACCGCGACGGGTTCGGACCGTTCACTCCCGGGTTCCGGCTGATCCCGTACGGTGACATCGACGCTCTGCGCGCCGCGATCAACGAGAATACGGTCGGCTTCCTCGTCGAGCCGCTTCAGGGTGAAGGCGGGGTGGTCGTGCCGGCCGAAGGGTTCCTCCGTCAAGCCGCGGACGTGTGCCGGGAGAACCGCGTCGCGTTCATGGCCGACGAGATCCAGACCGGCCTCGGGCGCACCGGCAAGCTCTTCTGCTGCGACTGGGAGGACGTACGGCCGGACGTGCTCACGGTGGGGAAGGCTCTGGGCGGCGGCGTCTATCCCGTCTCGGCGACCATCGCCGACGCCGAGTTCATGGACGTGTTCAGCCCGGGGGACCACGGATCGACCTTCGGCGGTAACCCGTTGGGAGCCGCGATCGGACGCGCCTCCCTCCGGGTGATTCTGGACGAAAAGCTGTCGGAACGCTCGAACGAGCTCGGCAACTGGTTCATGGACAGGCTACGGGCTATCGACTCGCCACACGTGGAAGAGGTGCGCGGTAAGGGCCTGATGATCGGCGTCGTGATCAAGGAGGCTTCGGGCATCGCGCGGCCGTTCTGCGAAGCGCTCGAGCAGCGGGGCATCCTGGCCAAGGAAACCCACAGTCAGGTGATCCGCTTCGCCCCGCCGCTGGTGATCGGCAAGGATGTGCTGGAGGACGCGCTGGATGAGATCGGGGCGGTGCTGTCCGCCTGATACGCGACCGGCTCTGGCTCGCCGTCGGGCTGCTCACTGCCGGACTGGGTACACTCGCGCTTTTCTTGTGGGAGCCGTTCCCGCCGGGCATTTGGCACGACGACGGAGTCTACCTGTTGCTCGGGAGGGCCCTCGCCAACGGTGAGGGATTGCGGTACGTGGGTGTCAGCGGTGCCCCGTTGGCCCCCAAGTTTCCGCCGGTGTATCCGCTGACCCTCGCCTTCGTGTGGCGGCTCTTTCCCAACCTGCCGCGAGACACCGCCGTATTCGGATTGATCAACGTCGGTGTGTTGATTGCCGGTGGGACGCTGTTCGCGGCATATCTGAGGCGTGCGCTGCGCTTGCCGCTTACGGCGGCCGTGGGCCTTACGGGCCTCGTGTGGCTATCCGTCGATCTGTGGCGTGTGGCGATGATCCCGCTCTCGGAGCCGCTCTTCATCCTGCTGCTGATCGTGTCGCTCTGGGTGGCCACCGAGTTGGAGCGGACACCGGGGTGGAGGCAGTTGCTCGTCTTCCTTGCGGCCTTCGCACTCCTGTTTCACACGCGTACGATCGGGGTGGTGGTGGGCGCAGCCGTTCCGTTGGCGCTGCTTACCAGGGGCCACCGCCGTGAGGCTGTCGTGGCGGCGATAGGCGCGGGGGGTGTGGTGCTGCCCTGGATGATCTGGTCGAGTGCCGCGACGCGTGAGATTCCAGAATCCATGCGCGATATCCTCGGCTCGTATGGAGGATGGCTCACTGCGCAGGCCGCCGCCTCGCCGGTTGGCTTCGTGATGGGCCTTCCCTCGGCGGCCTGGAGACTGCTCGACCGTCTGGCGCGCGTCACCATCCCCCTGTCGACGCCTTCGCTGCGCGTCGCGGCGGTCTTCGTTCTGGTCCCTGCGCTGGCATTCGGGCTCTACCGATTGGCACGCCGGTCACGGGCCACTGCCTTTTCGGTGGTGCTGTTTCTCGGCGTTCTCTGGGTGTGGCCGTATCAAGATCGGCGGCTCCTGACGCCGCTGATTCCGTTCCTATGGGTGGTGGGTGCGTTGGGTGCGGCGCCCGGGTTGGCCGCACTTCTCGGACTCTTCGCTCGCGGCTCGGAGGCCGTCGCGTCGCCACGGGGCGCTCGGCGGTTGCTCCCCCTGGCCGGGGCGGCGGCAGTCGTCTGGGCCGCATGGTTCGCGGTCGGGTCCGGGATCGAGTTGAGTCGTGGAGTCCACGTTCAGCCTTACAGGATCCGGGCGGCGATGCTGGCTCGCTCCGTCGAGGCGCTCCAAGGGATTGCCCAGGAGGGCATCGTCGTCGGCGCCCCTGAACTGTGGCCGGGAATCAACCTGCACACCGGGCTGACCGTGGCGCCAAGCGCTCCTTTCGATCCGGTCTCCGCGGAGGGGCCATCCTGGGGGGATCCCGGTCAACAGTTTCGCCTGTGGCAGGAGGCGGAGATCGACTACCTCATTCTCGAACAGGGTGGGGTGGTGCACGGTGAGGCGCTCCACGAGCTGGCGCGGTTGTGCCCCGACGGAGCCGTGCAGTATGTGGCCATCTGGAGAGGCGCTTCACTCGCTCGCCTGACTTGGGACGAGGACTGCCGGCGGAGGGCGCGGGCCTGGGAGGCTTCGGAACCCTAGCTCACCACTCGATGGTGCCCTGCTTGCTGGTATCGACTTGTTCGGCATCCCCATCTCCCAGGAGCACGTTTTCGATCTGCTCATAGAGGAAGGCCTTGGCCTTGGCCTCCCTGGGATCGAGGCCGAAGTGGTTGATCAGCAACGTTTGGTGTTGGAGCCAGTCGGCCCAGCAGTCGGGGCAGATCTCGGCAAGAATGCGTTCTCCGAGGGGGTTTCTGAACGGCGCCCGAGCCAGGGGCTCCTTTGTCTCCTTGCACCGCCTGCATTCCATCGTCGCCACAGTGGCCTCACCGCTCCTCTCGTTTCACCGACCGGTTGATTCGAATGGAGCAGGATTACCCGTAGGCCCCCAGGGGGGTCCCGGGCTTCCGTGGACGGGATTCCGAGATTCGGTTATTTTAGCTTTCTGGTGAAGTTATCTGTGCCTAAGACGGCCGCGTACCCGCTCGAGATTGCCGTAGACGATGCTCAACAAGAAGCAGCTCAAGCACGTAGAGAAGCGCTTGCTGGATGAGCGCGCCAAGGCTCTCAAGGCACTGGGCATGTTCGACGAGATGGCCAAGAGAGGCCGTGAATCGAGCGACTCGGATCTTGCGACTTATACGGACCACATGGCCGACCAGGGCACCGAGGCGATGGAGCGCGAGAAGGCCGCTCTTTTTGCGACCAAGGAAGGGCGGTACCTCTACCGGATCGAGGAGGCGTTGAGGCGGCTCTACAACGATCCGAAGACATTTGGATCATGCCACACCTGTGGCTCCGAGGTCGGGTTCGAGCGGCTCGACGCGCTTCCCCACGCGCGTTACTGCATCGACTGCAAGCGCAAAGAAGAGGAAGAAGCGGCCTAGCGTAGGCGCCTTTAGCGGTCCATCACGGCGAGCACGGCCTCGCCAACCGCCTCGAGCTGCCACCTGCGCAAACCTTCGGTCAGGTCCAGGCCTGCCGCATCCAACGGCGCCCTTCGGGCAATGTCGTAGATCACTGCGTTCGGGAGAAGCAATCCCCGATCGATTCCGAGTTCTTCGGCCCGGTTTACCCGCACCGTCTTGATCTTGTTCGCCCACGCCTCTTCCTCGGGCGTGGGGCGGCCGGGTCCGCGTTCTTTGGGCCTGGGGTAGGGGGAGATCCGGTCTTCGGGCAGGTCTCGAACGGTGCGCATTCGGGCGAGCAACCTACCGCCGTGCTGCTCGACGAGCCTCGGGTTGAGGCCTTTCACGTTCCCGAGCTCCGCCACTGAGGAGGGCTCCTCTGCGACGATGGTCATGAGCGCCGGGTCGCCGACGATCCGAAATGGGGCCCGGTCTCGCCGCTGCGCGATCTCATCTCGCCATGCCAACGCCTCCCGCAGCGCTTCGAGCTTCCGAGGCGGCAAGGTCCGGGCTCCTTTGACCTTGGCGACCGGGTCGGTTTCCGGATCGTCGCTCCAGCGCACGGCCTCCAGCGCGGCGAACTCTTCCTCGACCCAACTCGTTCTCCCCATCTCTTCCAGATTCGCCTCGAGCACGTCGGCAAGCGCATGCAGATACCGCGTGTCGGCGGCGGCATACTCGATGAGCTCTTCGGGTAGCGGCCGCTTCGCCCAATCCGCTCGCTGGTGCTTCTTGGAGAGCGACACCGAACAGTATTTCTCCAGGAGCGCGGCCAGGCCGACCGAGGGCTCACCGGTCAGAGAAGCGGCGATCTGGGTATCAAAGAGATTCGCCGGGTGGATGCCGAGGTCTCGATCGAGCAGGCGCACGTCGTAATCGCCGCCGTGGATGATTACCTGGACGTCTCGATCCTCCAGAGCCGGACGGAGCGCTCCGGACACGTCGAATGCCATGGGATCGATGACATACGTGCGCTCTGTGGAGGAGAGTTGTACGAGACGGACCTCGTCCGAATAGCGGTGAAAGCCCGCCGCTTCCAGGTCGATGGCGATCCGCGGTTCCCCCTGTAACTCCTCGGCCAGCGCGAGTCCCGCTTCGTCGTCCTCGACGAGGCGCACTTCGAGATGCTCGATGGATCCCTCCGTGCTCAGAGTATGATCGGTGCCGATCCCTGTTCGGCCACCGGCCAACATGGGCCCACGCCTGCCGCTGGACAAATCCGTTGCGAGATCGTGGTCAGCCTTGCTCGTGGAGCCATGCCCGGTAGCTTCCAGTTGGCGTTGCCGACGCCCGCTCGTGGGACCCCGGGCGATTACCGATCCGGAGCTTCGATGCCCAGAACCAAGATGGTGTGCACGCTCGGGCCGGCCACCGCCTCGGCCGAGACCATCGAGGCCCTCGTCCAGGGCGGCCTGAGCGTCGCGCGCATCAACATGTCGCACGGGGTTCACGAAGAGCACCGCGAGCGCATCGACCGGGTTCGAAGAGCGGCCGAAGACGCCGGCCTCCCCGTAGCGATCCTGGCGGACCTGGCCGGACCCAAGATTCGGGTTGGTGATCTCGAGGCTCCGCTCGATCTTGCGGCGGACGCTACCGTCGTCATGGCGGCCGAAGGGGCCGAACAGCCGGGTGATATCCCGACCACGTATGCGCATCTCGGGGAGGACCTGAGACCGGGCGACCAGGTGTTGCTCGATGATGGCTTGTTGGAGTTCGAGTGTCGGGAAGTCATCGACGGACGGGTGAAGTTCAGGGTCATCAGGGGTGGGATCCTGAAGAGCCGTAAGGGCATCAACATGCCCGGGTCGGTCCTGCAAGCGCCGTCACTGACCGAAAAGGACCTCGCCGACCTCGACTTTGCCCTCGACGCCGGCGTGGAGTATGTGGGGCTCTCGTTCGTGCGCCGTCCCGAAGACGTGCGGGGGCTCAAGGAGCGCATCCGAGGGGATGCCCTCGTGGTAGCGAAGGTCGAGATGGCATGTGCGGTGGAAGCGCTGGAGGAGATTGTCGAGGAGGCGGACGCGGTCATGGTGGCGCGAGGTGACCTGGGCGTGGAATTGCCCTTCGAGCAGGTCCCGTTGGTGCAGAAGAGGATCATCCGGCTCGCCAATTTCTACAGCCGGCCGGTGATTACGGCGACGCAGATGCTGGAGTCCATGATCACGAATCCGAGACCGACCCGCGCCGAGGCTTCCGACGTGGCCAACGCCATTTTGGACGGGACGGACGCCGTCATGCTCTCGGGCGAGACCGCGGTGGGCGACTACCCGCTTCTCGCGCTACGGGCCATGGTGAGCATCGCCACCGAGATCGAAGAGAGCGGCGTCATGGAACACGGGCCCCTTTACGATACGAGTGCGGTCGAGGGGAAGCGGAGTGGAGCCTCCGTGAGAGAACACGCTGTCGCCTCTGCCACCGTGGAGTCCGCGCGGCAGTTAAACGCGGCGGCGATCATCGTCATAACCCGCAGCGGTGCTTCGGCCAGGTTGGTATCCAGCTACCGGCCTCCCGTGCCGATCGTCGCGGTTTGCACCGACCCCTTCCGCTACAATCAGCTCAACGCCGTGTGGGGTGTGCGAGCCGCGCTTGCCGGCGACGAGGAGGTAGCCTACGAGTCGCTGACCAACTTCGGCAGAAAAACCGTGCTCGAGGCGGGCCTCGGCAAGCCGGGGGATTCGGTCATCGTCACGGCGGGGTTTCCGTTTCACACCTCGGGCTCGACCAACACCATGCGAGTGGAGATGCTTTGAGGCTCACGTTCCTCGGTACGGGGACATCGTTCGGTGTGCCTGTCGTCGGCTGCGATTGCGAGACGTGCACCTCGGACGATCCTCGCGACCGCCGCACACGTCACGGGGCGGTGGTGAACCTGGGAGAAACGAACGTGCTCGTGGACACGCCACCCGAGTTGCGCCTACAACTCCTGGACGCCGGCATCGACCGCGTGAACGCCGTCTGGTATACGCACGATCACGGCGACCACGTCCACGGGATCGACGACCTCAGGGCGTTCACGGTGAGAGGGCAGGCGGACCTTCCCGCATACGTGCCGGAGGAATTCGAGACGGTATTCAGGGAACGCTTCAGATACGTCTTCGACCGCCAGATCCACGCGCCGCGGGGCAGCTCCAAGCCCGAAGTAGAGATGCGGGTGTTCGGCCCGGATCGACCCGTGGACCTGTTTGGGCATTCGTTCACACCACTCGTCGTCCCGCACGGGCACATCAACGCGTATGGCTTCCGCGTCGGCGACCTCGGCTACGTCACCGACGGCAAGCTGCTCCCACCCGCCACCATGGCCGCCCTCGACGGCGTGAAGGTACTCGTGCTGAATGCGCTTTGGTTCGGGAAGCCCCATCCGACCCATTTCAACGTGGAGGAGGCCGTCGAGGCGGCGCAGGCCGTTGGGGCCGAGCGGACCTACCTGACCCACCTGACCCATCGGGTTCGCCACCAGGAGTTGCTCGACCGGCTTCCTGGCGGCATCGAGCCGGCGTACGACGGCCTGACGGTGGACATTCCATGAGTACCGCGCTGACGCTGGATTACACGAACATGCTGGCGCCCAGCCTCGGAGGTGGGGGGCTGGACCCCGACCGATTGCCGGCCGATCTCGCGGAGCGGTTTGCCGTGGCCTACGCCAGCGTAGAAGCCGACCGCACCGCGGGACGCATGGGTTTTTTCGAGTTGCCGTACGACCAGGCCGCGTTGAGCAAGACGCTCGAGGTGGCAGACGAGACCAGGCAGCGTTTCGATAACCTCGTGGTCCTGGGGATCGGTGGGTCTGCGCTCGGCGCGACCACGATCCGCGACGCCCTGCTCGGCCCGTCCTGGAACGAGCGGAGCAATCAGGACCGGCGTGGCTTCCCCCGGCTGTACGTAGTGGACAACGCCGATGCGGCCACCCTCGGCGAGTTGCTCTCCCACATCGATGCGGGGCGGACGCTGTTCAACGTGGTCAGCAAGTCCGGGTCCACCGCAGAGACCGTCGCCTCGTACCTGGTCGTAGAGGGGCACCTCCGCGACTTGGTCGGTGAGGACCGGGCGAGAGGACACTTCCTATTCACGACCGACGCCGAACGAGGACCGCTCCGCCGGGTCGCCGAAGAGGAGGGCATACCGACGCTGGAGATCCCGGAAAACGTGGGCGGCAGATTCTCGGTGTTGTCACCCGTGGGTGTCTTATCAGCGGCGCTCACCGGCGTGGACGTCGATGCGCTGATTTCCGGAGCCGTGGCGATGGATGTCCGTTGCCGCGCAGCCACGCTCTCGGATAACCCCGCGGGTCTGTTTGCTACGCTGCTGCATTCGGCCGACACCGAGACGGACCGGCCCATCCATGTACTCATGCCATACGCCGACCGTCTCCGTTCGCTCGGTCTCTGGTTTCAGCAGCTCTGGGCCGAGTCGCTCGGCAAGGCGGTCGACCTGCATGGGGAGAACGTCCAGAGCGGCCCGACGCCGCTTGCGGCCTTGGGCGCGTCCGACCAGCATGCGCAGGTCCAACTCTTCATGGAGGGCCCGCACGACAAGGTGGTCGTGTTCGTGGCGGCACCCACCTCGGCGGACTTGGTGATTCCCTCCCACCGGGAGCATGTGTCGGGCATGGGGTACCTGGCCGGCCACACCGTCGGCGACCTTCTCGACGCCGAGCGGCGCGCCACGGCCGAGGCCCTCCGGCAGCGCGGGCGCCCGAACATGACGGTCGAGATGGGCCCCATCGACGCCGACGGCCTGGGGCAAATTCTGATGATGCTCCAGATCGCAACCGTATACGCGGGTGCGCTCTATGGAGTCGATCCCCTGGTTCAGCCGGGGGTCGAGTTGGGTAAGGAGCTCACCTATGGGCTTCTGGGACGCGAAGGGTACGAGGCACCCGACATTCCCGCACCCGATCCCCGATGGAGGGTCTAGCGCCATAAGCGCGCCGGCAGGGGCACACTAGGCTGGTGGCTCACAACGGGCCTGGGTATCTTGATATACCGGCAGCGGCAAGGCGCCGCGGCCGTCCAGATCACGACAACGCCGGACCCGTGGACGGTGTGGCTTCAGGAGATCACACGATGCGCAACAACGACGACGTACCCTACATCGTCATCGATCGAGATAGTAGCGGCATGGGGTCGTTCCTCGTGGGTGCCCTCGTTGGAGCGGGGTTGGCTCTACTATTCGCCCCACAGACCGGCGAAGAGACCCAGCAGGAGATCAGGGAACGCGCCAAGAAGCTCAGGAGCGCGGCCGAGGAGCGGATCAAGGAGGCCCAACAGAGTCTGGAGTTGCGTCTCGAGGGAGTGCGCGACGAGCTTCACGAGCGCGTCGATCAGATCAAGGAGGCGGTCGATTCCGGGCGCCAGGCGGCCGTCGAGGCTCGCGGCGACCTCTCGGACAAGCTGGATCGCTCGAAGGCCGCCTACCGGGCGGGTATCGAGGCGGCGCGTGAAGCCGGCCAGGCCAGCGAAGGGAAAGCCGGCAAGGGGAACTGATTGGGCCTTTCCCCGCTCAGCCCAGGGCTGAACTGAGGGACGGGTTCTGAGTCCGGTAACCCACCTCAGGTTGGGAGGGCGCGTCCATCGCGCCCGCGATTTCAGTTCTCGGGTTTACCACAAAGCCGCCGAGGACAACGTTTTCTTCCTGGCCGGCGCCATCAGCTTCAACGTCGTCGTCGCAATCATCCCCCTGGTTCTCTTGATGGTCGGGATCTGGGGCTTTGTAGTACAAGCCCGCTACGGGGAGCCGAGCGGGGTGATCGTCCCCATGTTGCTCGGCTGGATGCCGGCCATCGGCGGTGACATCGACCTGGTGTCGGGGGTGGAGGACGCCATCACCGGACTCGTGGCCGGGCGCGCGGGATTCACCTGGGTCGGGACTCTCCTATTCATATGGCTCTCGACGCGTTTGGTGGGAACGCTCCGCATCGCCCTCCGCGAGGTCTTCGACATCGCCCAGGACAGAGGCTTCATCGCAGGCAAGATCTTCGACATCCAGATGGTGGTGTTGGGGGGTGCCCTCGTACTGATGAACCTGGGCATTACGCTGGTCTTACGCGCCGTGGGCCGCCGGGGGGCGGAGCTCCTCGGATTGAGAGATACCCTGCTGGGAACCACGGAGCAGGTCGTGGGATCCCTTCTGGCCTTTTTGTCAATCTGGGCACTGTTCGTTCTGCTGTACTGGTACGTGCCGGTTCGGAGGGTGCCGTGGCGCACCGCGATCATCGCGGGAACCGTGATGGCCGTCAGTTTCGAGGTCATGAAACTGGCCTTCAGTTGGTACGCGATTTCGATCGCGAATTATGGCTCTACCTATGGAAATCTGGCCACGTTGTTCGTGTTGCTCTTCTGGATCTATTACGGGTCGGTAGTGTTTGTGCTAAGTGGCGAAATCGCCCAGGTCTACACGATGAGGAAGGCGAGACGCATGCAGATTAAGAGCGCCGAGGCGGCGGCCTCGTGACGCCCGGAGGCGCTCGTGTCGGCATCGCTCAAGGCCATGTGACCGGGTCTCCGGCTGATTGCGATGGCTGAAGAAGGCGGCCGCAAGATCGTCGCCCGCAACCGCAAGGCCCGGCACGAATACGAGATCCTGGAGACCTACGAGGCCGGAATCGTGCTCCGGGGCCCCGAGGTGAAGTCGGTCCGGGCGGGCAATATCGCGTTCCGTGACGCTTTCGCTCGCCTCGAAGGCGGCGAAATGCTGCTCTACAACCTCCACATCAGCCCCTATGACCCCGCGACCCACCGAAACGAAGATCCCACGCGCGTCCGCAAGCTCCTGCTCCACAAGCAGGAGATTCGGCGGATGGTGGGCAAGGTCGAGGAGAAGGGGCTCACTCTGATTCCGTTAGACGTCTACTTCGCTCGTGGATACGCCAAGGTCACCGTGGCGCTCGCGCGAGGACGCAAGCTCTATGACAAGCGGGACAAGCTGAAGAAGCAGACGCAGGAACGAGAGGCCAAACGGGCCATGGACACGCACGAGTGACTATGAGGCTTCACGGTGCCCGCCTGGCCGCCGCGGCTCTATTGGCGCTCCCTTCTGCCGCTTTGGCACAGGCGGGAGAGCATTTGACCGTGCGCGGAGCGAACGGGTCGCTCACGCTGCGGGTGGAATCCGAGCGGGGCTACGCCGTGGTCTCGGACTCCTCTCTCCTGCGTTTGGGCTGGCGTCTTGAAATAGGGGCCGAAGGGGTTGTCGCGGCGCTTCCCGGTGGTGTGCGAGTTCGGCTCGGGTTCGACACGCCGTTCTTCCTCTGGGAGGAGGACGTTCTCCAACTGACCGACCCGGCGTACGTCGCCGACGGACGGGTCTACGTGCCGGTACAACTCCTCGTGGATTTTCTGCCGGCTCGCCTGGACGTGGTATACCGTTTCAACGAGGCCGATTTTGTTCTCGAGATCCTCGACGAGGATGTGTGGTCGGTGGTGGCGTCCGATGTCGGCGTGGCCCGACCCGCGAGCGAGGCGGCTGTGGACGCGGTTCGCCTCGAGGCGAGGCCGGTCGAGACTGCCCCTCCGTCCCGACCCCTGGTCGTGATCGATCCGGGGCACGGGGGCCGGGACCCGGGTACCATCGGGTCCTCGGGACGGTCCGAAAAGGATATCGCGCTGCGGATCGGCCTGGCGCTCGCGCGCGAGCTACGGCGTGACGGCGACCTCGATGTGCGGATGACGCGAGACACCGATGTACTCGTGCCTATATGGGACCGGGGGAAGCGTGCGACGGCGTGGAAGGGAGATCGTCCGGGCATCTTCATCTCTCTCCACGCGAATGCACTTCCTAGCCAGCGTTCGGTGCGTGGGTTCGAAACGTATTTCCTCTCGGATGCGAGGACCGACCACGAGCGGCGCGTAGCGGAAAACGAAAACGCGCCTCTGGGGCTGGAGGCGGCCGGCGATCCGGCTGCGGAGAACCCCGACCTCGACTTCATTCTCCGTGAATTGCGAAATTTCGATTATCAGCACTGGTCGTCCGTGTTGGCGGAGTCGATCCAAAATGCGCTCGAGAGCGTGCACACCGGCCCGAGCCGTGGCGTCAAACAGGGCCCGTTCGCCGTCATTACGAACGCGCTGATGCCGGCGGTGCTCATCGAGTTTGGCTTTCTCACCAACCGGCAGGACGAAAGGCTCCTTTTCCGTGAAGACTTCCAGGAGGGAGCGGCCCGAGCGATCGCGGGCGCTGTACGCGGCTTCTTCGAGCGCTACCCACCCGGGCGGGTAGCGCCGGCGCCGGGCGGCGGAGGGTGATACATGCCGGCTCGCTTCGCCGAGCCTCGGCCCTCCTGATTTTTTTTGTGTTGCCGCAGGGATGCGTCTATCTCAACTCGGTCTACAACGCGAAGCGCGTGTTCGGCGATGCGGAGAAGGCCCGTTGGGCGGGCCAGGATACCTCGCTCCAAGCGATGTACGGGGATGTCGTAGACAAAGCCATGCGGGCGTATGCCGCCGACCCCGGTGGCAAATGGGCCGATGATGCCCTCTACCTAACGGGGCTGGCGCACCTGCGCCTGGGAGAGTGGGAGGATTCGCGCACGGCTCTCGCCTCGACCGCGAGCCTGACTACCGACTCCGTGTTGAACGCTTCGGCCAGGATGTACCTCGGTGCTGTGGAGGTGGCGGCCGGGGAACTCGAGTCGGGCCTGGAGTTCCTCGACGAAGCCCTCGGTGATGTGACCGAGAAGCGCGTTCGCGGGGAGGGTTATTTATGGCGAGCCCGCGCGCTGCTCCAATTGGGCAGGATCGAACTCGGGTGGGCCGACCTCGATCTGGCCGCCGAGTCGGACGACCGCTACCGAGTGCCGGCCGATCTCGAGCGGCTCATATGGGGAGTGCGGTACGATGATACGGCCAGGGCGTTTCGCGGCCTCCAGGGACTGATGCGCCGTAGCGGCGCGCGTCAATTCGGTGACTCGATCCGGTTCCTTGTCGAAGGGGCGGCCGACGAATGGGGCCCCTCGGTGGCGGTAGGCCTCCTGGCGCGCGCGGAGTCGGCACCCTGGTCCCGGACCGAGCGAGACCGGCTGCTCATGCAACGCGCCTACCTCTCGCGCGCTGCTGGAGACACCACACAAGCGATCGCCGATGCGCTCCGAGTGGGCGGGGGAGTGGGTCCCATCGCCGACTCGGCTCGCGTGACCGTCGCCGGTTGGCGGTTGGAGGTGAGCCAGCTCGGCCAGCTCGCCGAGATCCGATCGCTGCTGCTGCCGGCGGTGAGTTCGGTACGAGCCCGCGAGATCGTCAATTCGATCCGGCGCGTCGGTCTGCTGGTCGATCGAGGGCTGGAGGGGGACCGGCTCGGATTCTTCGCCGCGGCCCAAGAGGCGCGTGACGTCTTGAGGGCCAACATCATCGCCGTGGGGCTGTTTCAGGCGTACGCCGACTTCGATCCGGAGTCGCCATGGGTCGGAAAAGCACTCCTTTCAGCGCTTCCCCTCACCGCGGACACGGCGAACCAGGCGGCCATCGAGGATCGCCTCCGTGCACTCCCGGCAGACGCTTATGTTGGCTATGCTCGTCGGGGTGTGAGGGACGGATCGCTCGGCCTGCTCGAGGTAGAGCTTCAGCGTATGCTGAACTCCCTGCTCGCCGCGATGGAGGCGGACTTGGTACAGCGACGGCTGCTCGTCTCGGATCCGGCCCGGCCGGACACGACGACGGCTCCCCCCAGGTAGGCTTGGAGCAATGTGACTATGCGTTTGGAGCAGACGGTTTTCGGGGCACGGTTCCGGAACCCCGTCATGCTGGCGGCGGGGACGTGCGGCTTCGGCGAAGAGCTGGCTCACGTCACCGACCTGGACGCGCTGGGTGGGTTGGTGACCAAATCCGTGACGCTCGAGGCCAGGCACGGAAACCCCGCGCCACGTGTGGCGGAGGTGGGGAGCGCGATGATCAACTCGATCGGACTCGCCAATCCGGGGGTGGATGCCGTGCGCACGGAAAAGCTGCCCTGGATCAGGGAGCACCTCGGCAACGTCCAGGTCTTCGTGTCAGTGGCGGGCCACACCCCGGACGAGTACTTCACGATTGTCGAGACATTGAACGAAGAGGGCGGGTTTCTGGGGTTCGAGATCAACCTGTCGTGCCCAAACGACTCCCGCCTGGGCGGGTTGCCCTTCGCGCTCGACCGCGGCGCCCTCGAGGAAGTCGTGCGCGGAGTACGATCGCGCACCCGGCGCCCATTGCTCGCCAAGTTGGCCCCGAACGATCCCGCCATCGGAGTCGCAGCTGCGGTGGCGGCCGAGTCGGGTGCCGATGGCGTGACCCTCGTAAATACCTTGCCGGGCCTGGTGATCGATGCGGAGACACGGCGGCCCCTCCTCGGGGCAGGGGCGGGGGGTGTGAGCGGCTCGGCGATCAGGGCGGTCGGCGTGCACGCCGTGTGGGAGGCCAGGAAGCGCACGGACGTCCCACTGGTAGGCGTTGGAGGGATCTCAACGGGTGAGGACGCGGTCCAATACTTGTTGGCCGGCGCGTCTCTCGTGCAGGTCGGGACGGCCTCGTTCGCCGACCCTCGGGCCGGCGAGCGTGTGGTGGGCGGGCTCCGCGCGTACGGCGAGAAGATGGGCGTCGCGGATGTCGCGGAACTCGTGGGCGCGATGGAGCCCCCGGGGGATTTCGATGGCTGAAGTCATTGTGGCGCTCGACTTCACTTCGGCGGATGAGGCGATGTCGATGGTCGATCTGCTGGGTACCGCGGGGGATTTCTACAAGGTCGGGCTGGAGCTCTATACGCGTGCGGGGCCAGAGTTCGTGAGGAGCCTCACGCGAACGGGGCGGCGGGTCTTTCTCGACCTCAAGTTGCACGACATTCCGAACACCGTAGCAGGAGCCGTAAGCGCGGCCGCCGACCTGGAGGTCGAGTTGCTCACCGTTCACTGTTCTGGGGGGCGCGCCATGATGGAGGCTGCGGTGGATGCCGCCACCGGACGACTCGACGTCGTGGGGGTGACGGTACTGACCTCGCTCGCTCCGGAGGAAATCGAGGCCGTGTGGGGCAAGAGCCGGGTGGAGATGGGGGACGAAGTTCTGCGGCTCGGGGCCCTGGCAAGCGAGGCCGGCCTGAGCGGGGTCGTGGCTTCGGGCTCGGAGGTGGCTCGACTCAAGTTTGAGTTGGGCCCGGACTTCAAGGTGGTCACGCCCGGGATTCGCCCGGCGGGGAGTGATGTTGGAGATCAGGCCCGTGTCGTCACGCCGGCCGCCGCCGTCGCGTCCGGATCCGACTATCTCGTCGTGGGCAGGCCGGTGACGAAAGCGGAGGATCCGGTAGCCGCCTTGAGGTCCATCCGGGAGGAGGCCACGCCATGATGAAGTACGCACCCATGCTCGTGATCGGCCTCCTCGGAGCCATGGCCCAGTCGCCCGCTTCGCCCGCAGTGTTCGCGGCGTCACCGACGCTCGGCCAGGAGACCCTACCACAGGCGGTGTCGAGATTCTCCAAGGCGTGGGTCGGCGCTGACCTGGATGCGATCAGGTCGCTGGTGGCTTCCGCCGGGGTGCGCATCACCTTCGGTGGTCAGGATTACCATGTGCTTTCCCCTAGACAAGCCATGGCCACGATACGGATCTTGCTGAGGAAAAATGAGGGCCGTGGGTTCGAAGTGACCCGCGTGTTCGAGTTGCGTGGAGAACCCTCCCGAGGGATCTCCGAGGTCGCGTGGGAGGCGGTGGACCGGGACTCGGGCGAGTTGATCCGGCGAACCCTCTTCATCGCGTTCATCCTGGAGGCCGGGGTCTGGCGGGTGGAGGATTTGCGGATTCTGCGCTAGTCTCCCTGGCCACGCCGACTTTCGACGACGACACCATGACGCTCAGACTCTACAACACGCTCCAGCGGGCGGCCGTCCCTTTCGAACCGCTCCATCCGCCGCATGTCCGCATGTACGCGTGCGGGCCCACAATCTACGATTTCGCGCACGTCGGGAATTACCGAAGCTTCGTGGTCTACGACCTGCTCCGCCGCTATCTGATGTGGCTCGGGTTCGACGTCCGTTTCGTGATGAATCTGACGGATGTCGATGATAAGGTGATCGATGGCGCGGCGAAGGCCGGCCTCGACATCAGGGACTTCACGGCACCGTTCGGCGAGGCCATCCTCCGTGACGCCGACGCCCTGGGCATTCTCCCCGCGGACTCCTACCCCATGGCCACCCAGCACATCGAGGGCATGGTCGATTGGGTGCGGCGCCTGGAAGAAAAGAGCCTCGCCTACGCTGCCGACGACGGTTCGGTGTATTTCAGGATCGCGGGGTTCGAGACCTATGGTGACCTCAAGGGCCTGGATCCGGGCTCGCTGAAGACAGGCGCCCGCGTGGATGTGGACGAGTACGAGAAGGAGGACGCTCGAGACTTCGCATTGTGGAAGGCGGCGAAGCCGGTGGATGCCGAAGTGGGTGCCGCGTGGGATTCCCCTTGGGGCAAAGGGAGGCCGGGATGGCACCTCGAATGTTCAGTGATGAGCATCGCCGAGCTCGGTGAGACGCTCGACATCCATCTCGGAGGCGAAGACCTCATCTTTCCTCATCACGAGAACGAGATTGCCCAGTCCGAAGGCGTAACGGGCAAACCCTTCGTTCGCTTCTGGGTGCACGTAAAGCACCTGGTGCTCGAAGGCGAGAAAATGTCCAAGTCTCTTGGCAACACCGTGACCGTGCGTGAGCTACTCGACGAGGGGGTCGAGCCGGCCGCCATCCGCTACGAGCTCGTGAGCGCGCAATACCGGAGGGAGTTGAACTTCACTCGGGAAGGCTTGGCCGCATCTTCCGCCGCGGTACAGCGGCTGGTGGACTTTCATGCCCGCCTCGAAGAGTTGACACCTACCGAGGGTGCGGACGACACACGGATCGCGTCGCTGGCGGATGCTGCGCTGGGTCGTTTCCAGGCGGCTTTGGACGACGACCTGAACTCTGCCGAGGCGCTCGCCGCCCTGTTCGTGTTCGTCAAGGAAGTCAACGCAGAGTTGGACTCTGCGGCGCAGGTGAACGAAGGGGACCGCCAGGCGGCGCTCGACGCCATCGAGTCCATGGACCGGGTCCTTGGGCTGGTATCCCTAGCGCTGGCCGGCCGGGCCGTGGACGACGACATGGCTGCTTGGGCCGACGCTTTGGTGGCGGAGCGTGACCAGGCCCGTAGGGGCAAGGACTTCGTCCGGGCCGACGCGATCAGAGACGAGCTCGCGGCCAAGGGGTTGGTCCTCGAGGACTCGGCCGAGGGGACGCGCTGGAAGATCGTTCGCTGATGCGTCCGGATCGCCCGTAGCACCGTTAGGTCAACGCACCGAAATACGTCCCACCATTCCTGCCGCCTCGTGGATGGTACAGAGGTAGGTGTACTCCCCCGGCGTGTCGAAAACCACCGAGAAGCGCTGGCCGGGATCGAGCAAGCCCGAGTCCCAGGGCTCCGCGCCCTCGGGTAGTAAGGCGTGGTCCGGAACGGCGGCCTTGCCCGGCCCATCGGACGTGGTGTGGGGCAGGACTCCTTCCTGGATCCAGACCACCGTGTCGCCCACGTTGATCACGGCGCGCTCTGGGTCGAATGCCATGTCATCGGACATGCGGATGACGAGGATGCCCTCGTGGGATTCTACGGGAGCGATCGTCTCTTGCTTCGAGCCGTCTTCACCGGCGGACCCGTCGGACTCCGTAGCGCAGGCCGCCAGAATGAGTAAGGCGACGCCGGCGGCTACTCTGTAGCTTTTGATCATGTGGAGGATCCCTGTGGGTCGAACCTGTTTGCCTATGGGGAACCTACACGCCCCGTCCAAGGTTTCGGGGGCACGATGAGCATAATCCATCCGTTGTTCGTGCATTTGCACGTCGCTTTTCTCTTCATGGCCTTCGTGTCCATGTACACATGGCTCCTGCGCGGCTTGACCACCAGCGTGTTCGAAGACCGTATCTACCGTTTCGCCCGCGCGAACACATGGGCGGGGGTGATCACGGTGGCCATCTCGATGGTGGCTGGACTCAGGGACGGGTTGCTCGGGCACATCGCTCGCTTCAGCGGTCCCGTGGGCGGTTGGCTGGCTATCAAGGTAGCCCTGGCGTTCGGGTTGCTGCTGGTCTATGGGCTCTTCTTGTACTGGAGCGCGAAGAAGAAGTCGTACCTTCAGGAGAATCGCGCCGTCATGGCCTGGTGCCTCGGCACCCAGCTCGTTGGGATCGTCCTGGTGGCCACGATCACCGCGATCGGGACCATGCTCGTCTACTACCGACAGGTTCTTCCGGCTCTCACGTTTCCGTTCTGATGCCCGAGACCGGTCCCAGGATCGTCATCGTCGGCGGGGGCTTCGCGGGACTCTACGCGGCGACGTATCTGGCTCGGTCCGAGCTGATTCACCGCGACGCACGCATCACACTGGTCGATCGCAAGAACTATTTCACATTCACTCCGCTGCTCGCCGAGGTCGCCGCCGGTACCCTCCTCCGAGAGCATGTGACGAACCCCTACCGGGTGATGGCGCGGCGATACGGGTTCGACTTCGTGAGGGACGACGTCTCAGGCTTGGATCTGCTCGAGCAGACCGTGATCGGCCAGAGGGGATCCTATCCGTTCGACTACCTGGTCCTGGCCGCTGGCGCGGCGCCCACGTACTTCGGTAACTCCGGCATCGAGGAGAGGGCTCTCCCGTTCACCACGGTGGACGATGCAGTGGAGATTCGAAACCGCGTAATCGATTCGTTCGAGCGAGCCTTACACGCCGAGACGGACGGGGAGCGCACTCTCGAGACCACGTTCGTGATCGCAGGTGGTGGTCCGGCCGGTGTGGAGCTGGCAAGCGAGATCCGTCACCTGTCACAGGGCCTCCTGCCGGAATACTTCCAAGGGACTCCCCCCGCCCGCGTCGTGCTGGCCGATGCCGGCGACCGAATCCTCCGGGCATGGGACGTTGAACTGGCAGAGGCGGGGAGGGAAAAGCTGTGTTCGTGTGGCGTGGATGTGAGGCTCAACACCCGCATCGTGGCCGCGAGCGAGACCAGCGTGACTCTCGATGGGCCCGGCGGCCGTGAGGAGATCCCCACCAAGACACTGGTGTGGACTGCCGGCACCGCACCCGCGGGTTGGATCGGATCGCTCGGCCTTCCCACCGAGCGTGGCGCTGTTGAAGTAAACGAGTTCTTGCAGGTGAAAGGGCATCCGAACGTCTTCGCGGTGGGCGACGTGAGCATGCTTCTGGACGTCCGGGCAGGCATCCCCTATCCACGTGTCGCTCCGATAGCGATCAGTCAGGGAGTCCGCGCCGCCGGAAACATCGAAAGCCTCGTCTTCGACCGGCCCCTCGAGGCCTATCACGCCCACCACGCGGGCAATATCGTGTCGCTCGGTGGCGGCATGGCCCTGGTGGACATTCTGGGAATTCGGCTCTCGGGCTGGCTGGCCTGGTGGATCTACCGGACGGCTTACCTGCTCAAGCTCGTCGGCATGAAGAACAAGGTGCGCGTGCTCATCACCTTCGCGCTGAACCGCGTATTCGATCCGGATATCGCGTCGCGCATGGAGTCGTCCGCCGCCCCTGAGGCGTAGTTCTCAAACAGGCTCGGACCGAGCCGTACTCCGGACGAGTCCACCTCCATCATCTACCGGATGCACCCATCATTGGAACGTGGTAGATTAGAGATGACTCACATCGCGATGGAGGAGCCTATTGGTTGCCGAGTCCAGTACGTCCCGGCGTCAGCCGCCCCGAGTTCCATGGCCTCTCCTTCTTCCCCAGCGAGATCCTGCGTCTCGACCACAGAACACATGAGAGGTCGCCATGTACATGCGAGCCCTTGCGATTCTTTTTCTCATAATCGCGATTGGGTGTGTTGGAGAGCCGTCCGAATCGGGAGTGCCGACCACTCCTGACGAACAGGTGTGGGTCGAACATCAGGCCCCAGTGCTGCAACTCACCGAGGCCCAAGAGAAGGGCAAACAGCTCTACGACGTCTTCTGTTGGACGTGCCACGGATTATCAGCGCGGGGTGATGGACCTATCGCCATCGACAAGACCGTGCTCAGGCCACCGAGTTTTATGGAGGGCCTATACGCTGGCATGTCCGCCGCCGACTTCGAGGCACGCTTCGACCAGGAAAACCCGGCGCGACGTTTGCCCGGACATATGCAGTACGTAAGGTCGGTCATCCAGCCCGACAAGTTCCGTGAGGTGCTGACGTACCTCCCTGTACTCACTTATCCGTCGGCGATTCCGGGAAGCGCACTCAGCGGAAGCCTCATCTATGCGACCAGGTGTCAGCTTTGTCATGGCGAGACCGGCATGGGTGACGGAGCGGTGGGGGTGACCATAACGTCGACTCGGCCGGCCAACTTCACCAGCGACACATTACTCGCCCAGAAGGATTGGGAAGGGCTGTTCCAGAAGATCCGAGGTGGCGGCGAGGGCCCACATACCGCGATGCCGCGCTTCGGCACCGTATTCACCGAGCCCGAGTTGTGGGACCTGGTGGCGTACATCTCCATGTTCCAACCGAACCTCTTTCCAACGCTCGCCGAGGTAACGAGCCGATGACGGAATTCGGTTGCTCAGCCGGTCTACACCCGGCGGGGTAGGGACACTACGGTTGTGAGTAGTCGTGGAGCGGACGCCCCCGCGAGCCCGCTGGCGTAGCTCAACTGGAAGAGCAGCTGCCTTGTAAGCAGCAGGTTAACGGTTCGAGTCCGTTCGCCAGCTTATGGAAATACGAAGCGCCGCAAGGCTTTACGGCCCTGCGGCGCTTCGCTTGTGCGGCGAACGGACGCGACGCTAGAAGTTGTACACGACGCGTAGGTAGGTCATTCCACCGTTGTAGTTGATGGGTGACCGGCGCGGGTAAGGCATTCCCTGCGACAGACGCGTCGCGATCTTGTCCGGGAAATTATTGAACAGGTTGTTGGCTCCGCCGACGAGGCTGAACCTCTCGTTGATCCGGTAGCTGAACTCGGCGTCGACCAGAACTTCAGAGCCGATCTCGTCTCGGTCACCGCGCTCGTCAATGGTTCCACTGTAGAAGTTTCCACGGAGCGTCCCAGAGAACCTCTCGTTGAACCCTTGAGTAAGCGAAAGGGTGGCCCGGCTCTTGGCCAGGTTGTTCTCGATGTTGAAGATCAAGCCGGGGGAGATGGGGTCTTTGCCACCGACCTTGCGTTGGGCGACCACCTCCGTCTTGTTGTAGTTGTAGGCCAGACTGAGGTCCGTGCGGTTGCCGCCGGCCGAAACCGTGCCATAGACCACGACGACATCCAGTCCCGTGGTCTTCGTGTCGAGCGCGTTCGTGTAGAACGCGACCTCCGAGAATTCCGGATTCCCCTGCACGGGAAGCGACCGGGACTTGATGATGCGGTTGTCCACGTCGATACGGTACGCATCGACCGTGAGACTCAATTCGCGACCGGCTCGGGCCGTGAAACCAACACTGTAGTTGACTGCGTCTTCCGGCTCCAGCGCCTTACCACCCAACGAAACGGCCAGCGGGCTGGTTGGACGCACGGTGCCTTCCTGGACCTGCTTTCCGGTTACACCATCGAACGACGTGACGATACCCGTAAAATTCGACTGGCCGGGGGTCGGTGCGCGGAAGCCCGTGGAGATACCGCCACGCAACGTGACGTCGTCCGAGGGAGAGAAACGAGCCGCGACCTTGCCGTTGACCGTCGTGCCGAAATCGGAGAAGTCCTCGAAACGGCCGGCAACTTGAAGAAGGAATTTCTCGCTGATGTCGAATTCCGCGTCTACATAAGCGGCCGTGTTCTGGCGGTCGAAGATCCCAGCGGCGGCCGGGTTCGTGCCGGGCATGCCATTGGCGGCCAGTCCGGGAGCCCCGTATCTCTCGCCGGTTACCGGGTCCGTCAGCAGGCCGACCGAAGCCCATGGTCCGGCCAACCACGCTTCCTTCTGCCCGAGGAACATCTGGTAGACCTCTTCACGCCACTCGACACCCCAGGCGAAGTTGAACTGTTCGCTGACGGGGTACGAGAAGTCCAGGTTGATATTGGTTTCCTTCTGCTTGATGTCACCGATATTGAAGTTGAACGGCGAGTTCGGTCCCCAAGAGAGGTTCAGGGTGCCGAGGAGCGTGTAGGAGAGCCGGTTGAATCCGTGGCTGGCACTCAGGTCATACGTGAAGCCACTCTCGCTTTCCCCCCTGATACCGAGGACGCCGCTGAAGTCCGTTCCGTCCCCTTCGAGACGCGGTGTGAATCCCGCCGGGAATTGGTCGCACCAGCAGAAGTTGCCTTGCGACGGATCCGTCGGGTTCAACGGTATCGGCGTCAGGGCTCCGCTCCTGCCCGGCGCACGATAGAAGAAGCTGTAGTTGCCGTAGGTGTCTGCGTAGTTACCAAACGAGTAGGCCTCTGCGACCTCATTCAGTTTCACCGCGGCATTCCACACCGTCCGAAGACCGCTGCTCTTCGGGCGACCCCAATTCATGGCCGGATTCTTGGCGTTGGGAAC
>JBGMRK010000011.1:0-6612 GCA_048061375.1 Longimicrobiales bacterium
TTAAGCCGGTCGTAGCGAGTATCGCTCCACTGCGGCGTAGCGTCAGGAAGGTTTGTCTTCCGCCGCGTCCCGCTTACGCAGGTTGGGGAATGCGTAGCCCAACGCGAGGAAGCCTCCGCCGACCACGATGAACAGAAGGATCCGCCAAATGGCCTCCAGGTTAGCCAAGTCCACCACGAACAGCTTACCCACCAAGAGGAGCAGCGTCGCCGCACCGGTTTGCCACATCGCCTGGCGCGCGCTTCGGACGCCGACCACGAACAGGGCGATCGCATATACCGCCCACAGCAACGAGACGTACGCATGTCCGCCGGAGAGCGGTACGAATTCGCGCCAGATCAAAGCTAGAACGGCAGCATGCCCGGCGAGGTAATAGTAGACCTTCTCTCTACCCAGCACTCGACAAGCCAGAACCGCGCCCGCGATCGCGCCAACATCGACAAGGGCATCCACGTTGAGCATCGGCGGCCCGCTGGCTACGCCGACGAGCCGCCCAGCCAGATAGAGGGCCACGATAATCCACAATAAGTGCCCCCATCTGGATGTCCATGGGTCCGACCAGTGTTTGGCGAGAACGTGCGTACCCCAAGCCTGGGCGGCCCATGCCAACAAGAGCGCATGGTCCCCAGCGAACGACGAACCGCCGAGTTCGCGCCCGAGTAGAAGGGCTAGTCCAACCTGAGGCACTACCCGGTACAGGGTCGCGCCGCGGGCCACGAAGCTCGATGCACCCATGGCCGCGGCCAGCGTGGCAAGGTCCGTCATCGCCCCGACGTTGAGGATCGGCATACGCGCCGGTCCAATGCCGTTGTCCAGCCTAGCGATCAGCCAGAACGCGACGATGCCGAACAGGAGGTGCCCCCACCCCTCCGCCCAGGGGTCGGAAATCCTCTTCGCCACCACGTGCACGACGAGGGCTTGCGCCGCCAAGGTCAGGAGCAACACCTCGCCGTCCAGCATCAGGCCCAAAGCGACCGTACTGAGCATGAGGGCAACGAGTCCTTGCGTGTGACCGAGTTCTTTCATGCCTGGACGCACCATCAGCATGCGTGCGGCCAACGCGTACACACCGGTCAACCCCAGGGCGACAACCCCGGCACCCATAGTCGAAAGCCTCCAGGCCCCACCGGTCAGGGCTAACGTTAGGAGGGGTGTCAAAACCGACAGCAGGTGGACGTGCCGTCTCAGCCATTCCTCGGTCGTGTCACCGAGGCCTGTGAAGTCGCCGATGCGCTCCAGCAGCTCGGGGCTGAGCTTGGGTTGTGACCACCGCTCCGAATCGGCCGTGGAGACAAATTCACGCATCAAGGGGATCGCCCAGAACAAAATCCAGGCGAATACGATTCCAGCTTGGAGGCTCGCCTTGTCAATGAATGCCGCCTGCGAGCCCCAGGTAGCGCCGAGTGCAATCACCATCACCGACCACCCACCCACCACCGAAACCCATAGGAGCGAACGCCAGCCGCGATCGAAATACACGGCGGAGGCTCCCGCGAGGACCAGTGTGGTATAGGCGATCAGGCCAGGTACGCTGCCCGACCCGGTAAAGAGCAGGAACGGAGTACCCAACCCACCGGCCACGCCGATGACGGACAGGGCGGCCCGGTTGTTTGCCAGCGAGAGGAAGAATGCGAGTACCGTGGCGGCTATCATGAGGCCGAACGCGATTGGATATGAAAACAGCCCGTAGAGCCGGAAAGCCGCGAAGCCTGTGATGTAGAACGTGGCGACAGCCCCACCGAACAACACCTGCACATATCGGGGGCGGGACTCGCTCAGTCTGAACCCCAAGACCAACAGGCTCAGGCCCAGTCCGTATCCGAATGCCACTCGAACGGCGGGAATCACCCACCCCTGGTCTATCGAGTACTTGAAGGCGAGCGCGACGGCGAGCAGTACGAGGCCGATTCCCACGCGGGGCAGCCAGACCTCGGCGCTCTCGAGAATCTCGCGGGCCGAGAACCTCCCAGAGGGCTGGTCCGACTGCCGTTCTGCAGCAGACTCGAATCCTGCACTCTGGGGGGGCGACGTGTCTTTCGCCGGTCCACCACCTCTGGGTTGCTTGGCCTCCCCGGACTGACCGGTGGGAAGCGACTCCAAACGCCGCCTGGCCTGCTCCCGCTCACGCTGGTGGGATTGGACGTCGACGCCAGCCGGCGGAGACGTGTCCGCCGTGCCACCCGGTCTCCGACCGAGAGCCTCGCGAAGCACCTCCATTTCCCGCTCGAGACGCTCGACGCGCGCACTCAGATCCTGATCAGGGCCATCTTCGTCCACAGACTCGCTCCGAGCACCGGGGAGGGCGGCCGTCACGACGGGTCTGGAGAACGATCAATTAACACAGGCTAGAATGCAAGGATGTCCCCCGGTGACCTCTCAGTTTCCGGCTACGCGCTCCAACAGGGCCAGGCTGGCCGCCGCCGGAACACCCATGTTCGACCCGCCGAATTCAGGAAGGATGGCCGCATTGACGGCTATGATCTCCCCATCCATGTTCAACACCGGCCCGCCGCTACCTCCGCTGGTTGTCTCAGCATCATAGACGACTGCTCGGGAGGTGACCTGACCCACGATCCCACGGCTGGCGAGTGGCGCGATGTAGCCCTCCGCCGAAAGCCGCTCCGCGATGCTCCAGAAGCCGGTGCCGCCCTCCCGGGTAAGGCCTTCCAGGAAAGCTTGGTCCGTCCGGACGACGAGGGCTCGCACGCCGAGCGGGTAGCCAAGCACCAGCACCTCGTCCCCCGGCTGAGGCTTCGTCGTACTGAAGCTCAGAGCCGGATAGTCGGCTGGAAGTCCCTCGACCATCAAGACCGCTACGTCGGCGGCGTCGCTCGCCCTCACGAGAGCGACGTCGAAGGCGTCGGCGATCCCGGGAACGTAGGCCACGAACCTCTGCATGACCGGCTCGAACCCGCGCTTTCGCAGGGCCTGCGCCGGCGCGTCGAACTCCCAGGGCAACGCTACATGCCTGTTGCTGATCACGAATCCACGGGGCGAGTTGATGATGATGCCTGTGCCCGTGTAGAAAACCTCGAGAATCTTCCCGCCACCCTCCAGAGTGAGCGCCGGTTCTCCTTGCACGTTCCGTACGGGCAGGCCACCGGGCCCCTCCACCAATCTCAGGAACCTCCCGCTCATCGGATCACGGAACACGTACCCACCCTGGAGAAACACTGTGGAAGCTGACGCTGCCGCCAGGACCCTCCCCACCGCGCCAGATCGGGCCTCGAGCTCGCCGATCCGCGTGGAGGCCCGGGCCAATTGGGCATCGATTTCGCCGCGGAGTTGGACGAGTTGTTCCCCGGACAGGCCCTCCACACCCGCGCGCTCGAGTAGTCGGGCCATGCCCGCAACCCGTGTCACCTCTGCCGAAAGGCGTTGCTCCAGACGGAGGCTCCTCCAGGTGAGGAGGGCCGTGCTCGCCACCAGCGCGACGAGGAGCAGCATCACGCTCGCCCGGAACTTGCGCGATGTCTCGGTCGCCAACTCGCGCCGCATTCCCAACACCACCATCGCGGCCCGCCCGAGCGCTCCACGGTCCGAATACAGAGCGCAGTCCCGACAGTCCGCGAAGGTCTCAGAAATCCGCTTGTATGCCGGGGACCCGGGGGGGTAGAGCCGAAATCGCAGAATGGGTCCCCCCTTTCCCATCTCCAGGAGATCGCCGGAGGCCAGCAGCATCCTCTCGACCGACTGGCCGTTCACCCAAATGCTCTGCCCGGCCGCCGCCTCGATCTCGTACGTGAGACCCCGGCTACGGAGCACAGCATGGATGGGTCCCGGGGGTGGATCGTGGTCCGCCGGAAGTCGCACGTGCGCCTCCGCACCAGTGCCAATGAGGAGCGTCTCCCGTGAAATCCGATCGCTCCGCCCTCGCTGGCTACCCGAAAGGTGTGCCAGCATGGCGACCGGCGCCCCCATGCCGGTGACCTCATAGGTGCTGGCTGTTTCCACGTGCGCGTCTCCTCGGGCCTCTTCGACGGTAGGGGACCTCGGTTAACCGAATCCCCTAGCCGGACGGACGTTCCACCAGGCCGTCCCCCTCAGGTCATCCCAGAACGGACTTTAAGATCCGGTGCGCGTGCGAAGGCACATCGGCGAGTTCGATCTCGAGATCCAGCTCCCCGGCGCGTTCGAGGATTTCCTGAAGCACGAGTGCCCCGCTGAGGTCGATCCGACCGAGGCCCCCTAGGTGAATAACCAGGCGTTGCGCACCCCTCGCCTCGTGCAACCCCTCTAGCAGAGCCCGCTCGAGAAACTGAGCAGAACCAAACCATAACACACCCGTAGGCTCGAGATGGACTTCGTCCCCCTCGGACCAGGTCTTCACGTCGGGCCGCATCTCACGCCAGATGTGTACCATCACCGCGGCGACGACGCCAAACACGACGGCCAGCTCGATGCGGGGCGCCAGGGCAAAAGTCAGCGTGAACGTCGTCCATGCCACGAGACCCTGCGCCCATGACAGTCGCCAAACGCGAACCATGGCCGGGATCCGGATAAGGCTGGCCACCGAAGCGATGACGATGGCGCTGAGGACCGCCCTGGGCAACTCGGAGAGCACGCTCGTGAACGGTAGGATCGCGAGCACCGCCAGTCCGGTGACCGCCCCGCTCCAGCGTGTGCGAGCTCCCGCCATGCGGTTCAATGCACTCCGACCGAACGACCCTCCGACCGGCAGGCCGCTCACCAGCCCCGCCGCCAGGTTGGCGGCCCCCTGACTCATGAACTCCCGATCCGCGGACCACGGCATCCGGTCCTGTGCGGCATACAGACGAGAGATCGCGGAGGCCTCGGCGAACCCGACGAATGCGATGACCACGCCGGCGACCAGAAGCCCGGGCAGCGCCCGCCAAGGGAGAGCAAGCGCGAGGGCGGGAAGGCCCGGCTCCATGACGCCCACTGTTGGACCGGCGTACCCGCTCAGAATAGAGAACATCAGCCCGAGCACCGCGGCGATAAGAACGCCCGGGAACATCGGGTGGAGTCGACGCCCTCCCCAGATGAGTGCGACGGTACCACCCGTGAGAACCAGCGCCGACGGCTGCCAGATCCCGGGGTTGGTCACCGTCCACCACGCGCCCTGGAGCACTCCCGCCTCGGGCGTGACCACCCCCACCGCACCCGGAAGCTGGGTCACGACGATGAGCACCGCGGCCCCGGACGTGAAGCCATCCAGCATGGGGCGGGACATGATGTACGAGATCCACCCACCGCCAAACACTCCTACCAGCACCCGTACTCCACCCACGATCAGGGCCAGCAGTGCGGCGAGTGCCGCGTACTCGGCGCTACCCGTCACCGCAAGCGGAAGGAGGGCGCCAAGTGTCAGGAGTGCGGTCAGCGCGGTCGGTCCGGTTTGCAGGTACGGTGACGAAGCGAAGAATGCTGCCGCCACCGGTGCGACGGCGGCTGCGTACAGGCCGTGAGTGCTCGGGAGGCCTGCCAACTCGGCGTAAGCCATGGCCTGCGGGATGAGCACGAGCGCGACGCTGACACCGGCGATTATGTCCCGCAGGGCGCCTCGCTCCTTCGCCGCAGGCTCGGGCCCATTCACGATATGCCGCTCCGCTCCAGACCCCCTGACGCTCTCGCCCCGGCCTGGGTGGCGGTGTCACCGGGCGAGAAGTCCCATCCGGAGCGATCCTCCAGCAGGTCCGTGGCCAGGTTCGCGGTCGCCCGCGCTCGACGCTCCCAGAACGCCGAGATCTTTCCCAGGTCGTCGCCCCGTCGCGCGTGCCGCCCCGCCCAGGCCTCGGCCGTTTCCACGAACCACTCCAGCACTTTGCCGGCATCTTGTGAGAAGAGCGCCTTGAGGATATAGACCCGCTCGCCCATTCGGAGGCCGAGCCCAAGCCGCCGTGTGGCTCCGGCAAGATCACTGCGCGTCACGATCATGCCACTGCGGGCCGGCGCCAGAAGACCGTGCAGGAAAGCCTCTCCACCGCCGGAGCGTGGGTCCGGCAGACCAGGTGCTTCGCGGAGGTGCAACGGGAGATTCCGCGGGCGGCTGCCGGAGCGCATCTCGGCCAGGATCGCTTCCTCCAGCATTGTGCTCCAACTACCGTAGAAGATGTTGCCGAGCTCTCGCACCTTGCTCAAGAATGGGAACACCCATGACGCGATGTGTTCGTGGAGTAGCGCTCCGCGAGCGCTCGCCACGAGCGCTCGGGACGCCTCATCCTCCTCGGCGGCCTCCCGCTCGGCAAGCGAGACGTACAGCGCCAGCAGTGAGCAGAGGTGGTCCGGCTCCGTGGGCGGAGTCACATGGAGGGCGCGCCAGAATCCCGCGACGCGGTCACCGGCCTCCCCACCCATCATGCCCTCCGCCCCGAGATAGACCGAGGCGAAGGGATAGGCCTGCAGGAGAAACAGATCGTGGTAGATGGAGGGCTCGGGCAAAGTAGGCAGCCCAAGGGCTTTCGCGATTTGCTCGTGCTCCTTTGTGGGCGGCTCCACCAGCACACCGAGAGCCCTGAGTATCTCCATTCTGCGCGCCCCGAGCCTAGGAGCCCACCGGGTCCACCGGGTCCGCCGGGTCCGCCGGGTCCGCCGGCGCGGGAAGGTCGTAGGTCTGCCGCTCTGGACGCACCGGGCGCATCATCCAATAGG
>JBGMRK010000011.1:6712-13486 GCA_048061375.1 Longimicrobiales bacterium
GCGGGAAGGTCGTAGGTCTGCCGCTCTGGACGCACCGGGCGCATCATCCAATAGGGTCGGCGTGTCCCGTCGGGGGAGTGCGTCACTGCCGATCGGGTCCTTTCCAACCAATCGAGGTACACGCGGTGAGACCGCTCGCTGCTAACTGCCACGTCACCATACGCATCCCCCGGTTCGGCCCTCCGCACTCGCACCGCTTGATGCCAGCAGTGCATACCCGAGATGGGATCGGGGTGTACGGGATGGGTCAGGTTCTGGTGCACTCCGACGTCCGTCCACCAGATGCGCATGGAGTCTGGATCGGAGGAAGCGAACGGAGCCACGCCACGTTTCTGCGTAAGCGACCAGTTTGCTTCCTCCTGATCGATGCCGACCGTCGCCATCGCCTGCCGTTGCCCCGTTTCATCCAACTTCCAGCGACCCATGTGGTGGCTGCACGCGGCCACGCCACTCCGGATTCCCTCGGTGACCCAGGCCTTCACGACAAAGTGACCGATCTCGGTCTCGACGCGAACAAGATCTCCGGTGCTCACGCCGATTCTCTCTGCGTCGTGCGTGTGAAGCCACAACGGATTCGTGTGTGCGATCTCGTCGAGCCATTTGGCGTTGGCGCTTCGAGTATGGATCTGAACAGGCACCCGAAACGTAGAGATCAGGACCATTTGATCGGAGTCGAGCGAGTCCGGGTGGATATGGCTCTTGATGTAGGTGGGCAACGCCAACTCCGGCCAACCCCAGTCATCTAGAGTACGCGACCAGAACTCCAACCGGCCGGACGGCGTCGGGAAGCCCTTGAGGATCTCCCCATCGACCTGGACCCCGACGCGCCTGCGCCCATCGTCGTCACCATCGAGCACTGGGAACCCGACCACGTTGGGTTTGTCCGGCTCGGGGGCCCGGGTGTAGACCCGACCGATCTCGTCGACGCCGATATCCTCCAACTCGACGTCGGGCACGTGCCGCTCGTGTACCTGGCCGACATCGGTCTCGATCTCGAACGCGCCGAAACGTCGCATGTACTCGAGCGGAGTCAGACCCTCGGCGGTAGCCGCCTCGGGCAGTCCCGGTACGGAGTGCTCGAACATATACCCGTAATACTCGTCCAACGTGAGCTTCTCGCCCGGATTCGCCTTGGACTCGAAGAACCCGCGGAGACCTCTGGATCCATCAGGATCGATCCGCCATGTCAGCTCGATCCAGAACTCGTTCTCTTCCCAAACCTCACCCGGGTTGACCTCGCGCGTGTCGTTGATGACCTCGCCGAGCCGCTCCCTGGCCGCCCGCAGCACGGGTTGTCGAAACGCTATCCACTGGGCGTTATGCGTCTCGTACGACATGATGTCGTGGCGCTCCGAGGCATGGCCCATGGGCAGCACATAATCGGCGAAATAGGCGGTCTCGCTCCAGGTCGGCGTCATGGCCACATGGAGGCCGATCTTCTTCTCGTCCCGTAGCATCTCCATCCAAGAGAATCCATCGGGGTTGGTCCACACGGGGTTGTAGACACGAGTGAAATAGACATCCACACGCCCGCCCCGTTCCTTCATCAGATGTGGCAGCAGGAAGGACATCTCCATCAGTGCCAACGGGTACTCGCTCGGCCAAAGCAATTCGTTCCAATGGTCCGGACGCCGGGGAGGCTTATGAATCGGCTTGGGTACGAACTTGTTCCAGGCACTCGGAAACGTTCCGCCCTCCGTCGCGACAGCGCCGACGAGGCAGTTCAGCAGGAAGAGCGTGCGGGCCACCTGCCACCCCCCCAGGTTACCGGCACCCGCGCTGCGCCAGTTGTGCGTTGACAACCGCGTGCCCGCCGCCGCGACCAGATCGGCGACTTCCCGGAGTGTACTGGCGTCGATGCCGGACTCCACTTCCGCATATTCGAACGTGTAGCCCGAGTACAGTTCGGCGAGCTCATCCTGGAAGCCGGCGAACGTCGGCTCCGAATCACCGTGCACGGCCTCCATGTACTCTTGCCAGTTCCACCAACGGCGTACGAAGGTCTCGTCATAAAGGCGGTTCTGAATGAGGTAATTCGCGATCGAGAGGAAGATCGCGGCCTCCGAGCCCGGATAGGATGCGAGCCAGTGGTCGGCATGGGTTGCGGTGTTCGACATACGCGTGTCGACCACGACCAGCTTCGCGCCGCGCTCCTTTCCCTCCATGATTCTCTGAGCGTGCGGATTGAAATAGTGGCCGGTCTCCAAATGACTGCTCACCAGCAGGATCAGGTCTGCGTTGGCGTGATCCGGGCTGGGGCGGTCCATTCCCATCCAAAAACTGTAACCGGCACGTGCAGCCGACGAGCAGATGTTGGTGTGGGAGTTATGCCCGTCGATTCCCCAATTGGCCAGCATCCGGCTCGTGAAGCCGTCCTCACCAGGGCGGCCCACATGGTACATGATCTCGTGCTTGCGGTCTTCGTCCATCGCCTTCCCAATACGACCGGCGATGTCGTCCAGCGCCTCGTCCCATCCGACCCGCTCCCAGCGGCCCTCTCCACGGCCACCGACTCGTTTGAGCGGATGCAGGATCCGGTCGGGGTCACTGATCTGGGTGAGCGTAGCCGGGCCCTTAGCGCAATTTCGGCCCCGCGAACCAGGGTGCTCCGGATTTCCCTCGAGCTTGCGCACCTGGAGGGTCTCCTTGTCCACATAGGCCAGGAGCCCACAGCCCGATTCGCAGTTGAAGCACGTGGTCGGCACGAGCATGTACCGCTTTTCCACGCGCTTCGGCCAAGCCCGTGAGTCCAACTCGACCCAGTCGCTCCAACGCTCCTTGGGCGGAAACGCGGCCAAGTGGACTCGGCTGGGGCCGGGGTAGAAGGTCTCGCCGCGTCCTTCGACCTCCTCCCTGGCCGCCGAGACGCGAGCGTTGAGTCGGGTCAGATCCATACATCGGCTCCGGTCTTCAAGAGAGAGGCACACTCTGCCCGGCCTGGACGTAGGCATGCTCGAATGCCCACAACCCAGCCAACCCGAGGACGACGGCAAGAGGGCCGATGAGCGGCGCCAGGAAACCCACGGTCGAGAGGACCACTCCCGTCCAGAAGAACCCAGCGTAGCGGCCCATCGTCATTTCCTGGATCGCCAAACGGGCGTGTGCAGACACATGGGGCAATGTGGTCTCCCCTGCGATCAACAGTAAATGGACGAGGCAGCTCAACGAAAAGACGCCGACCAGCGGCCCGAGCGCATCGGGATCGAGGCGGGGCGCGATAAGGGCGAGCACGCCGGAACCGGCCAGAAGCGCTTGTACCAGCAGATGCGGCGGCAAGAGTGCGCTTTGCCACAGATCGCGTCCCTTCGACTGGGCGAACAGGAACGCGGTATACACGGCCGTCAGCACGGCAGCCGGTCCACCCACCCAGGTGAGCGTGAACGCCACGTCCTCGCGTCCGAGCAGCCCGGCGACCAGGTGGGCGACGATCACGGCGCCGAAAATCGTGAGGATCACCCCACCCCGCACAAGCCAGCTTCCCCATTGGGGCCGCGTGAATATCATGTAAAAGCGGCCCGGATGCTCCAGGTCCCAGATGAGCAGCACTCCAGTTAGACCGAGCATGGCCAATCCGATGACAGGCGCTGCGGTGAGCCACAACGGAGACGACCAGGACAACGCGCCGAAGACCGCCAATAGCAGCGGCACGACGTAAGCGCCAGCCGCTATCGACTTGGTCCATGTGTAGAGGCTGACTCGCCAGTCCCATGGGGCCCTGTGCGGAACGTCATAGCTCAGCAATGCGGCGGCAGAGCTGTTCCCCGGTCCGGGATGCCCGGACGTAACCTGGTGCGGGACGGCTCCTTGTTCACTCCACATGAAGAGGCCACCCTCCGGCCGCCGAGCAGCGAGCGGGTCGAGTGTGACCTGGTCGGCACCCTTGTAGTAGAGCTTGGGGAGAGTCCCTTTTTCCGGCTTTCGCACCGTCACGGCATCGCGATGGATGATTCGCGCCACTTCGGACGTGGGGTCGTTCATGTCGCCAACGAGAATAGCCTGGGTCGGACAGATCACCACGCAGGCGGGCTCGAGGCCGATATCGAGCCGGTGCGCGCAGAAGTTGCACTTCTCTGCGGAGTGGTCTTCCGGGTTGATGAAAATCGCGTCGTACGGGCAAGCAGCGATGCATGCCTTACACCCGATGCAGACCGCCTTGTCGAAGTCGACGATGCCGTCCGGTCTCTTGAACATGGCAGCTGTGGGACAGGCGGTGACACATGGCGCGTCGTCACATTGGTTACAGCGAGTGACCTGAAAAGAGCGGCGCGCCTGCGGAAACACCCCGACGTCGACGTATTTGACGTACGTCCGGGTGACAGAGAGCGGCACCTCGTTTTCCGACTTGCAGGCCGTGGTGCAGGCGTGGCACCCGATGCAGCGGGTGTTGTCCACGACCTTCGCCCACTTGGGGGCAGAGTTGGATGTACCCTGCGACGCCGGGGCAATGGGCATTGAGTCTCTGGATTAGGTGATGAGCTTCGCCAAGGCCGTGAGGATAAGGCCGGTGGGGTTGAAAGGACAGCCGCAGAGTTGCTGTGCCCGCCTAGCGTCGTGGCCTTACGCGCCAGCTTCAGTTGCGCGAATCTTCGGGCGCCTGCGAGCACGAACCATGAACGAACCTGGAGATCGACCTTCGCCATTTCTACCGGATCCTGGACAGGACTGAGCCGGGCGCACCCTGGGGTGCCTGCTGGATGCCGGATGAAGTCGGTGGCGCTAGAGTATCCCGTCTAGATACAATTCCAGGCGCCAGCCCGTCGGGTCGCGAAGGGCTCGCGCGATATCGACCCGCATGAGCCCGTCGAGCACGCTCCCGCCAACCCCGATCGAAAACCGCGCGTCGCGCACCGCGATGTCGCCCCGGTCCCCCGCCCAACCCGCGTCCCCGAACACCGACACGGACACCAGCGGGTACACACGGGCGAGTTCGGCGCGGGCTCGCAGGAAAGACGTACCCATCACGGTGCTGCCGTTGTACCCCCGCAGGCTCGACGATCCACCGAGGTACCAGAGTCGCTGAGCCGGCACATCGCCCCAGGATGTCCCTCCCGCCAACTCTAACGCCGAACGGATCTTGGGGGTGATCGAAAACGCCGTCCGGAGCGTCGCGTCGGCCCGCGCGAAGCGGTAGTCGCCGACCTCACTCTGGAGCGAGAATTCAGTACCGATCTGGAAACCGGTGCGTTCGGAACCCCAATACGGCCTGAGCGTCAGCCGGGTGCCGAACTGGTCGGCCTGCGCTCCCTCGATAGTCTCTCGGAACGCGTACCCGCTGTTGAATAGCCAGGGCAGGCTGACGTTGGTATTCCGCTCGACCCCCTCCTGATGCTCCCCGTAGAGCGTCCAGGTCCACGACCGGCGCTGGTCCGAGGCCGGCTCGAGCGTGATGCGCGCCCCTGAAGCGCGGTAATACTCACCGTCGTCACGTCCGAACAGCAGGGCGATCAGCGAGTTCCCGAACCCGAGATGACGCCCGCCGGGGTCGACGGCCGCGAGCTTGTGGTACGCCTCGAATCGAAACTCACGACGCACGCCGTCCCAGCGGAGATCGAGTTCGAGGCTGGGTTCGACGTCCGCGGTCCCGAAGCGGCCAACCAGTCGACCGTCGGCGGGGCCGAACGGCGTGTCCAGAGGGCGCACGCCCTGCGCCCCCAATGAAAGCCCCTCCACGCGGTTGAATCGTACGAGGTCTTCTCGCGCGAAGCCCCAGTCCAGCCTCAAACGCGGCGCGGCCGCCGCCGGAGTGGGAATGTCGGCCAGCCGCTCGGCGAAATCCCGAAGCTCTGCCTCTGACGTGAACCCAGGCGCCTCCTCCCAGATGGGAGGCGGCAACAACTCATTGGTGTGAAGGCTCTCCGGGTCGGGCGGAAGGAGTAAATAGGTCTCCTTCCCGTTGTTGACTCCCCGAACGCCGCGCTGTGTTTCCGCCCTGATGCGTCGGGCGAGGTCGGGATCCTCGATCCACTCACGCCACTCCTCCTCGAGGAGATATCCCGACTCGGCCTGCCAAGTTTCCAGGATGGAGTCTGCCCTTGCGAAGGCGTCGAAGCGCGCGGAGTCGTCCTCCGCGTCGTCCACCCCGACAACTTCCTCGATACGGTAGGATACGTCCAAGGCCCCGGGCGCCTTGATGATGCCTGCCCTGGCCATCCCCTCGAAGCGCATGCTGCGCGGAAGCCAATACTTGAAGTCCCAGAGCGCGTACTCGACCGTGATCAACGAGATGGTGAACGTCATCGGCTTGAAGATGCCCGGGATGGGCAGATCCTTTTCGTCCTCCCCAACCATCAGGTCCAGTTCGACGTCGATGTCCTTGGCGAGCCGGTAGACACCCCGAACCAGGGCACCTGATTCGGGCTCGATCCAAAAGGATCCAGTGAGCAGGTGGATCGACGCCTCCCTGGGAATCACGCGCAACTCCACGACCTGCAGCCGACGCAGGTCTGGAAAACTCAGGTTGAGCGTGTCGCCCGAGGAGAACTCGTAGAACTCTTCCGAGCCAGGGGCGAAGGGATGTTCGACCCAGAATTCGTCGGGATCGTCGTTCTCATCGTCACCATCGTCGCCAAAGCCGAAGTAGATCCTGTCCCCGGCCGGATCGAACACGTTATCGATCAGGCCAGTCACCTCCTCCGGTGGGCTGACCCCGACCGGTGTCTCTTCCCGGGCTGCGAGTGCCTGGACTACGACCGGTCCATCCTGGCTCCACCACACACGAGAGGCGGTCTCGGCCCGGTAGATGGTGCGGTCCTTGAGGGGCATCCGGATCTGTGC
>JBGMRK010000011.1:13586-29758 GCA_048061375.1 Longimicrobiales bacterium
AGGCGGTCTCGGCCCGGTAGATGGTGCGGTCCTTGAGGGGCATCCGGATCTGTGCGCCGATGCGTTGTCGCACGGTCGCTGTGTAGCTGAGGATGGAGCGGTCCAGGATCGCCCAATTGGCACGCGCCCGCATTAGCAGTGTACGAGCATCCGAATCCCGGAAAGCGTTTCCGGGATCGGAGGCTTGGGGAGGGGATGCTTGCAGTACGAGCGCAAGCGTGGCTGTCGGAAGCCAGGTCCACATAGTCGTTTTCGGCAGAAGTGCCTGGTCTACGGTCAGTGAATCCTACGCTTCCTGGTAGCACGGGGTTTCATCGCTCGGACCTCGAGAAGGGTGGTGGTTCGACCCAGGGCGGCTCCTTCCGGGTAGCCGCCGGTCTTCCATCCCATGTCCACGCAGGCGTAGATTGACGGCTTCGGGGAATCAAAGCACATGAGCGAGGAGGGAGCCGAGTGGAACTCGGTGGATATTGTGGAGTGGCCGACGGCCATCCCTACCATGGGCCCTATCACGACCACGAATACGGCTTTCCGCTCACCGACGAGTCGGAACTCTTCGGACGGCTCATGCTGGAAGTGAACCAAGCCGGACTCTCGTGGCTCACCATCCTCAAAAAGCAAGAAACATTCCGTGCGGCATACGATGGCTGGAATGTGGATCGCGTAGCCGCATACGATGAGGACGACAAGGTCAGACTCTTGGCCGATCCAGGCATCATTCGCAACAAGCTCAAGGTCAACGCCGCAATCGAAAACGCGAAGTCGATTCGGCGCATGAGGGAGAGTCATGGGTCCTTCGCGGCCTGGCTCGCCGCACATCATCCCCAGCCCAAGGCCGAGTGGGTGAAGCTATTCAGGAAGACGTTTCGTTTCACCGGAGGGGAGATCACCGGCGAATTTCTCATGAGCGTCGGCTACCTCTCGGGAGCTCACGAACCCGGCTGCCCCGTCTACGAACGGATCGAAAGACTCTCCCCACCTTGGATGTCGGATCCACCGACCGAAGTGCCGAAATGAGAGGCGGTGCAGAAGCAGGGGCGGTCGAGTCCGATGCGTCCGAGCCCTGGCGTTCGACACCCTTTCGCCCGCCGTGGTGGCTGAAGGGTGGGCATGCTCAAACGCTCGGAGGTAAGGTCTTCAAGCCCAAGCCTGATCTGGCCCTCCGCAGGGAGCGAGTGGATACTCCGGATGGGGATTTCATCGACCTCGACTTCATGCCCGAGCCTCGGTCTCCTCGGCCCATCGTTCTCGTTCTGCACGGGTTGGAGGGTTCGGTACGGAGGTCGTACGTCCTCACAATGCTGGCCGCACTCGAAGCCCAGGGCCTCTGGGGCGTCGGCCTCAATTTTCGATCCTGCAGCGGGGAGCTGAACCGCACGGCCCGCTTCTATCACTCGGGAGAGACGGGTGATCTTGCGCATGTGCTTGCGATGCTCGCCACGCGCTTTCCAGGGAGGCCCACGGGAGCGGTCGGATTCTCCCTGGGTGGCAACGCGCTGCTCAAGTACCTGGGTGAGGTCGGCGAGTCGGACGACGCACCGCCAAGAGCGGCAGCGGCGATCTCCGTCCCGTTCGACCTCTCAGCCGGCGCACGCATGCTGGAAACGGGGCTCATGGGGCGCCTGTACACCTTCTATTTCATGCGGATGCTTCGCCGGAAGACGAGTCTCAAGCGGGAGATTCTCCGTGAGGCTGTGGATGTCGACGCGGTACTCCGCACCAAAACGCTGCGAGCATTCGACGAATTGGCCACAGCTCCTCTCCACGGTTTCGCGGGGGCGGAAGATTATTATGCCCGTTCGAGCTCGGCGGCCTTCCTCGATCGCATTCGTGTACCCACCCTACTGCTTCACTCCCTCGATGACCCGTTCCTGCCCGCTCACGCCGTACCCCAAGACGCCGTGGCCCGAAATCCCATGCTTACGGGCGTATTCACGCAACGCGGGGGACACGTGGGGTTCATCGGCGGTGGCCACCCCCTGTGGCCGCGTCCCTGGGCCGAGAAGGAAGCGGCTCGTTTTCTAGCGCACCACTTGAGATAGACGACCCGTCCGAAGAGGCCCGATAAGGGGTTGCGAAGGTTAGCCCGCGTCGGCCAGGTTCAAGAACGTCGCACGCTTCCGGCGGACACTCCCAATGCATAGGACCGCATTATGACTTCAGGGCTTCTGACAGGTCTTCGTGTTGCAATCACGGCGTACACGCTTCTTGCATCCTTTGCATCTCCAACCATGGCGCAGCAACCCCTCAAGATCTTCATTTCCGTAGACATGGAGGGAATCGGCGGAATCGGCACGGTGGCTATGACGTCGCGCTCAGGGAAGGACTATTCCCTCGGGCGTGAGCTCATGACGGAGGAGGTGAATACGGTGGTCGCCGCTGTCTTCGAGTACGGGCCCGCCGAAATTCTCGTCAACGACTCCCACGGGGACATGCAGAACCTGTTGCATACGCGCCTCGACCCGCGCGTCGAGTATATCCAGGGCAACATCAAGCCATTGGGGATGGTGCAGGGCCTCGATCGCAGCTTCGATGCGGTAATTTTTCTTGGCTACCACGCTCGGGCGGGGACGGAGAACGGGTTCCTGGCCCACACGGGCTCCGGCTCGGTGAAGGGACTCTGGCTGAACGGAATCGAGGTCGGTGAGGGCGGCCTGAACGCTCACTTCGCCGGATCGCTCGATGTGCCGATCATCCTGGCGAGTGGAGATCGGGTCTTCACCGAACAGTTCAGCACCCTGGTGCCGACTCGAACCGTGTCCACAAAGGAAGCGATCGGATCATCGGTGGCCCGTCTACGCCACCCCGAAATCGTGCGAAAGGATCTGAGAGCGGCGACGCTACAAGCTTTGATCGACCTCGAGAACGCGCGCGCGCTCGACGTAACAGAACCAGTGCTGGTGCGCGTTCGATTCACAAACACAACACGCGCCAACATCTTGCTCGCGATCCCGGGCATAAGGCTGGTGGATGGGTGGACCGTGGAGTACGAGGCCGACTCGATGGACCGGGCCTACCGCATGATTCGATTGATGTATAAGTACATCAGTTGGTAGCCCGCACCGGATCCTGTTTGTGGTACGTCGGCCGACCGATCCCGGAGGCGGGGCGGGCTGTTCTACGTCCCCCCGCCGGCTAGGTGAAGAACGTGCGATAGTGCCACGAATCGCGCGCAGGCCGTTCCCACCTACCTTCCCTCACCTGGGAGAGCTGGGTCACGGTGTTATCGAACACCACCGTGTCCGCGTCGATCTGACCACCGCCCGCCAGGGCCTTGAAGTCCGGCCTGGTCACACGCCCGACCCCACCGTCCTCCAGGTACCAGACCACACTGTTGTCCACGATTGCGACGCCGAGCCGCTGCTGTTCGTCCTTGAGCACCCGCACCAGGGCGTCGGTGGAGCATCCCGACGAGGGCTCGGTGGCCTCATCCACTCCCACGAGCAGGAACCTACCATGCCGCCAGTCACGAGCGCACGTGAGGGGATGGCCGTGGGCCGCCCACCCGTCGAGGAAGCCGTCGACGACCGCCAGAAAACTTGCCTCATCGGAGTCCGAGAGCCCTTCACTCACGCCGAAGACCCACACCCGAGACGCGTCCGGTAGTTGATCGAAGTCGATGCGTGGCATTAGGCCGCACCAGCCTCTCCCGTGCCCTCGGCGATGTCCGCAGACGACTCGACGTCCGAATCGTCGAGGGGAGGTGGAGGAGCCGTACCGGCCCCCGCCATGGACAGACGCGCTTGCGGCGGGCTCTTGTCGAGCAGGACCGCCACCCAGTGCAGATCCTCCGTATTCTCCAACATAATCTTCACCACCATAGTCAGCGGCACGGCCAGCAGGGCACCGATGGGGCCCCAAACCCATGCCCAGAATATCAATGACAGGATCACGACCAGGGTCGACAGCCCTAACCGCCGACCCATCAAGTTGGGCTCGATGATGTTACCGAAAACCGCGTTGATGAACAGGTATCCGCCCAACACCAGGACCGAGTGCCCGAAGCTGCCAAACTGGACGAGGCTCAGGAAGAGCGCGGGAATCACGGCCAGAATCGAACCGATTGTCGGCACGTAGTTCAGGGCGAACCCGATGAGCCCCAAGAGCACGGGGAAGTCGAGACCTAGGAGCCACGCCCAGGTCCCGATCAGGAGCCCGGTCACCAGGCTCACCGCAGTCTTGATTCCCAGATAAGCCTGAACCTCACTGATGATCTTGGTCATGCGCCGGCCGCTGCCGGCCCTTGGGCTCATGATCGCCCGCAGCTTGTACGGAAAAACCGTCGCCTCGGCGAGCATGAAGACCATAAGCAAAAGGACGAGAAATGTCGTGGAGACTAGGCTTCCCGCCTGACGGGCGGCTCCCCCGAGGAAGTCGAAAACCGCGCCGGCCTCGATCACGTCCAGGGTCAGATAACGGTCTACGGCAGAGCCTCCCAACAGGTCGTTCCCACGCACCCAAGCCACCGTGCTTTCGCCAAGCTGCGTGAGGCTCGTCCGATAACCGTCGAGCCGCGGTTCAAGCTCGGAGATCGATTGAACGGTCAGAAGAATCAGCACGCTGAATATCGTGACCGTGACGAGCACCGTGATTAAGATGGACAGCCACGGCGGCATTCGCCGTTGCAGCCAGAACATGATCGGCAAACTCATCACGGCGAGGAACAACGCAAGCGCAAACGGGAGCAGGATGGGCGCACCGAGCTTGAGCCCGGCCACGACCACCACCACTGCCGCCGCCAAAAGGAGAAAGCGGGCCCCCGAAGTTTCAATTTTACCGATAATCATCACGATTTTCCGTGTCCACCGGCAGGTGGCACTTCACGTTGATTCCTACCCCTTAAGATAGCTCCTGCGCAAAACGAACGCCCCTTTCCCTACGATCGACCACTGGTTTTCTTCCAGCGGCGGTACGACTGGTCCAGTCGTGTGATGATCAGCCCCGCAAGCCGCGTGCCTGACGAAGGAGCGACCATGCCTGAACACCTGTCGACGCCGCTGGTTCCGATTCCGGACGACGATCGCGGGCTGCTCGCAGAATGCCGCGTCGATACGTTCCGAGCCGGAGGCAAGGGCGGACAGCATCAGAACGTGACGGAGAGCGGCGTTCGCCTTACCCACTTACCCACGGGCACCGTGGTCACGAGCAGGCGGGAACGGAGCCAGCACCGAAACCGGCAGATAGCCCTGGGACGCCTCCGCCGACGCCTCGAGCACAGGAACGCGAGGAAGCGCCGGAGGATCAAGACCAGGGTTCCAGCTCGCGAGCGACGCCGGCGCCTCGATGAGAAGCGCAATCGTTCGCAAACCAAGGATTCCCGCAGAAAGCCGCGCCTGGACGGGTCCGAATAGCGCCCGTATCATTGACAGCGTTGGCCCCCCCAGTTGGCGTGCGAGAGGCACCAACACCCTGGAGGACACTTTGGAGCCCGACACGATTCGAGCCCTGCTGATCGACGATGACCAGGGGGACTTCGAGATGACAAGAGCCATCGCCCAACAGATCGAGAACCCCTCCATCCACCTCGACTGGGTCTCGACGTTTGAAGAAGGCCGCGATGCGTTTGAGGCTGGCGAGCACGACATCTACATCGTCGACTACTTCCTCGAGGACCGCACCGGAATCGACTTGATCAAAGAGGCGGGCCGACAGCGGCTCAAGGCGCCCCTGATCATGCTCACCGGCCGTGGAAGCCACGAGGTGGACAAGGAGGCCATGCGGGCCGGCGCTGCCGACTACCTGGTGAAGGGGCAGATCGACCCCCAGATCCTCGAACGTACGATCCGGTACGCGCTGGACAGCGCCCGATCCCAGGCGGCGCTCAGGGAGAGCGAGGAACGACACCGCAGTATGTTCGATCACCTCCCGATCGGACTCTATCGCTGTACTTCGGACGGCCACTTCCTCGACGCCAACCCCGCGCTCATCCGCATCCTGGGATACCCGGATCCGAAGACCCTCGAGAAGTCATACGCCTCCCTTCTCTACGTCAACCCCGCGGATAGAGCGGCATTCGACGAGGAGTTGGAGCAGTACGGCGTGGTACGCGCCTTCGAGACCACGCTCAAACGCCTCGATGGCTCCGAGGTCCGTGTGCGCAACACGGCCCGCGCACACCGTGACGCCGGTGGGGACATCGCCTATATCGAGGGAGCGGTCGAAGAGGCGCCGGACACGGCGCAGGCCGTCGAAGCCGCCCGGTACTGGGCCCTTTTCAGTGGGGCGCACCAGGCCGCGTTGGTGGTGACCGACGACGGCACGGTCCTGGAAGCCAATGACCTCTTCACTCAGGCCTCGGGCTATCCCCTGGCCAGTGTGGAGGGCGCGCCCTACTCGGACTTCTGGAACGAGGACGATGTCGATGTGGTCGAGCAGGAGCTCCGCTCGGCCATGTCTCCCGACGCCAAATCCACCACGGCCGAGCGACGGTTCGTGAGAAGCGACGGCGAACGCCTCTGGGCCACAGTCACCACAGTCCCCATTCTCACCGGGCCCAAAGCGGGCCGCCAGGTCATCGTGCTGCTCGACGACCTCTCGGAGTCGCCGGAGGCCTGACCCGGCCCCTCACGATTCTCGCGGATTCCAAGTGGGCCCGGCAGGACTCGAACCTGCGACCCTCGGATTATGAGTCCGGTGCTCTAACCAACTGAGCTACGGGCCCTACGATCGTGAGGCTAAGGTAGCCCTTGAGCCGTAGCTTAGGTAGAATCTCGGCACGCAATAATCTGGATGAGAAAAGAGCGTGGGCCGTTCACAGGGAATTCCTCTCATCAGCAGGACCACATGAAGGTAATCATCATCGGCGCGGGCGAAGTGGGTTACCACTTGGCCGAGCGTCTGTCCGAGGAAAACCAGGATGTGGTGGTGATCGAGTCCGATCCCGATCGGGCCGAGGAGACCTCCGACCAGCTCGACGTCATGACGATCGTCGGGAACGGCGCGGCCCTTCCCATGCTGGAGAAAGCCGGCGTGCGGGGCGCCGACATCCTGATGGCCGTGACGAGCAAGGACGAGGTCAACCTGATCGCCTGCCTCGCCGCGGCGCGCATGGGCGTGGGCTACACCATCGCGCGAGTGAGCAATCCCGAGTATCACGGGAGCGGTAGCGTCCTGTCCCAGGACACGCTGGGCATCGACCTCATGATCAACCCGGCGCGTGAGAGCGCGTGGGAGACGTTCCACTTGCTGAGAAGCCCGGCGGCCACCGACGTGGCTTCGTTCGCGAACGGCCGCCTCCAGCTCATCGGGCTCATCGTCAAGGAGGGCGCCCTGGTGGCCGGCAAGACGCTGACGCAACTCGGCCAGGAGCTGGAGGGCACACATTACGTGGTCACCGCCATCCTTCGCGACCAGGAAACCATCATCCCGACGGGTGCGACGCGTATCGAGGCGGGCGACCACGTCTACCTGATGTCGCTCACGACCGAGGCACACCTGATCCCGCCCTTGGCGGGCTACGAGGAGTACAGGCTCAAGCGCGTCATGATCGCTGGCGGCAGCTCCGAGGGGGCTTATCTCGCGGAGATCCTCGCCCAATACCACGTTGAAGCCACCATCATCGAGCGCGACCGCAAGCGGTGCCTCGAGCTCGCCGAGGCGCTTCCCAAGGCGCTGGTTCTGAACGGCGACGTCACGGATCTCGAACTCCTCGAACTCGAGGGTGTGGCGGGCATGGACGGCTACCTTGCGGCAACGTCGTCCGATGACACGAACATGCTGTCGAGCCTCATCGCCAAGCAGGCCGGCGCAAAGAAGGTCGTGAGCTTGATCAGCGAATTCGACTATCTGCCCCTGGCTCCGAAAGTCGGGATCGACGCAGCGGTCTCGCCCCGAATCTCGGCCGTGAACGCGATCCTCCGCTACGTGCGTCGGGGACGGGTGACGAGCGTCGCCACCCTCAAGGGCATCGACGCCGAGACCATTCAGTTCAGCGTCACGAAAGACTCCCGGGTGGCCGGCAAAGCTCTAAAGGATCTTGCACTCCCCAAGGGCAGCGTGATCGGCTCGATCATTCGCGGTGATGAGCTGATAATTCCCCGCGGCGAAAGCGTGATCCATCCCGGAGACGAGGTCATCGTCTTTGCTCTGCCGGACGCGATCTTCGAAATCGAGCAGGCCTTCGAGTAATGTCTCTCAGGCACGTGGCCCACATAGTCGGCCTCCTGCTGGTCTTCGTGTCGGTCGCCATGGCCGGTACCGGCGTAGTCTCGTGGATCTACTCGGACGGCGTGACCGGCGCATTCTTCCTCTCGGCCCTGATCACCCTCGTTGTCGGACTCACCGCATACGGCTTCACGACAGTCTCGCATGACATCACGGTTCGCGAGGGCTACGCGATCGTAACGTTCGCCTGGACCGCAATGGGGCTCTTCGGCGCCCTACCCTTTCTGCTCTCAGGGACTGCGGACTCGGTAGCCGGCGCCATTTTCGAGTCCATCTCCGGATTCACCACCACGGGCGCCACGATATTCGCGGACGTCGAGGCGCTCCCCAAAGGCATACTTTTTTGGCGAGCCCTGTCACACTGGCTCGGCGGCATGGGGATCATCGTGCTCGTGATCGCAGTGCTTCCCTTCCTCGGAGTCGGAGGGATGCAGCTGTTCAGGGCCGAGGTGCCCGGGCCGACCCCCGAGCGGTTGCGCCCGCGCATGACCCAGACCGCCAAGCTGCTGTGGCTGGTATATGTCGGGCTCACCGGTGCCCAGATCCTGCTCTATATGGCCGGTGGAATGAACGCGTTCAACGCCGTGACACAGGCCTTCGCCACGCTGGCCACCGGCGGCTTCTCCACCATGAACGATTCCCTGGCCGGGTTCGACTCCGCATACATCGAGTACGTGACGATCCTGTTCATGTACTTCGCTGGCGTGAACTTCACGCTGCACTTCTACGCGTTCTCGGGGAAGCCGGTTTTCTGGAGGGATACCGAGTGGCGCTTCTACAGCGCGCTGATCCTCGCTGCGGCCGTGCTGCTCGCAACGACCAACCTCGTGACGGGCGCGTATGCGGGGGTGAGCGGGGGAATCGAACGGGCTGTGCGCGAGGGGCTCTTTCAGGCCGTCTCGATTACGACCACCACCGGCTTCGTAAGCGCGGACTTCCAAGCCTGGCACCCCTTCGCTCAGGTGATCCTCTTCGTGTTGCTGTTCACGGGAGGCATGGCCGGGTCAACGGGCGGCGGCGTGAAGATCATGCGCGTGCTTTTGCTCATTAAAGCCACGGCGATCCAGCTTAAGAAGCACCTCCACCCGAGGGCTATCCTGTTGGCCCGAGTCGGATCTCGCGTGGTGAGGGAGGACGTCCTCGCCAACATCGTGGGCTTCGTGGTCCTTTACGTGCTGCTCGTCATGGCAGGCACTCTCGTCATGGGATTTCTGGGGATGGATTTGCTCACGGCACTCGGCGCGACTGTGGCCACGGTGGGTAACATCGGACCCGGCCTGGGTAACGTCGGTCCGACGGACAACTACGGCTGGATGTCGGGGAGTGCGCTCACAGTGCTGAGCTTCCTGATGATCGTGGGAAGGTTGGAGATCTACACCGTGCTCCTGCTGTTCCACCCTGGTACCTGGAAGGCCCGCCGTAGCTTCAAGTAGAGTCGCAACTCAGATCGTTCCGAACAGCCGGTCCCCCGCATCCCCAAGCCCAGGCAGAATGTAGCCCTTGTCGTTCAGTTCGCGGTCCAACGCCGCAGTGTAGATCGGCATGCTCGGGTGGTCGGAGTGCAGACGTTCGACACCCTCGGGCGCGGCGACGAGGCACATGAATCGGATGGTCACCGCACCGCGTTCCTTGAGCAACGTCACGGCGGCCGAGGCGGAACCCCCAGTTGCGAGCATGGGGTCCAGCACGATGAAAGTCCGGTCCCTCGGGTGTGGCGGCACTTTGCAGTAGTACTCGACCGGCTCGAGGGTCTTCTCGTCGCGATAGAGACCGATGTGACCCACGCGCGCACTTGGCACCAACCGGAGGATGCCCTCCACCATTCCGAGCCCGGCGCGCAGGATCGGGACGAGCACGAGTTTTTTTCCCCTGAGACGCTGACATCTCACCTGCTCGAGGGGCGTCGTGACCTGCACATCCTCCAGCTCGAGCGAGCGAGTGACCTCGAAGGCCATGAGCATGGCGATCTCGTCCACCAACTCCTTGAAGCCCTTCTTCGGCGTATCGACGCTCCGAAGGTGCGAGAGCTTGTGTTGAATGAGCGGGTGGTCGAGCACCGTGAGGTTGGGAAATCCTGTCATGCCGACAGATTACGCCCTCGATCGCGCGCGTGAAAGGTCCACCAGAAGGCGGTGGGCGCGGGAATCGTGCCCGGATCTCAGCGCTTGGTACGCTCCCCTTGGTCCTCACGCCTCAGAATCCAGGACGCCAACCGACCGGGCCGCAGCTTACGCTCCGCATCGCCGTATTCGTGGTCGCTCCCGGACCCGGCCTCGATGCCGGGGCGCTGGTCGAGTTCCTCACACAGCGCCGCTAACCTCTCGCGCCAGCGCTCCCAGTTAGAGACGCGCAGATCGACCCAGCCGGCCGCGACCACGCTCTCATCAAGATCCGCCACGGAGGGTTGGTGCGGCACCTTGACCACCGCACCGCGTAGCACCGACTCTCCGTCCGGGAGCACAATCGCAAGCCCAATGGAGAGGATCCGCCTCCTCAGGTCGTCGTCCTCGTTCACCATCCTGGACGCTGCCGCGGCGGTCTCCGAGGCATCGAGCGCCATTCCGGTAGCGAGGTCGCCATATAGACGCTTTAGGATGGCCGCCTCGAATAGCAGCTTGGAGAGTCGGGGCGGACCGAGCATCTCATACGCCACCGCTTCAACACCGTGCTCGTCTTCCATGCGTTCCATCACTCGAAGAGCCTCGGCGCGGAGGACACCCGCCCGGTAGGTCGGCCCCAGGCCGGCGGCATCCAGGGCAGCCACGATGTCCCGGCCGGTCGGATAGGCCTGGATCTCATCGAGCACACAGCGAGCGATCTCCTCGGGCGTCACGAACTCCATGAGCCCCAGCGCCGTCAGGGTCTCGAATTCCGACAGGCTGAACATCCCGTTCTCGCCCGCGTCCAGGAACACGCCCTGGAGATCCTCGTCCAGTTCGCGGTAGCCGTTCTCGGAGCCGGGACCGAACGCCACCTCGAGGGACACCGGACCGGTGGTGTCCGACAGCTTGAGGGTCTTGCCTGAACGCCGAATCGGCCCGTAACCGATCGACTTCCAACTGATGGCGGCGGTGGGCTTCACCTCTTTGACCGCCGGCGCACCGGGAGTCCGAGCCATCAGGTAAAGGAACAGCGTGTGAGCGCCGGCCAGGCCTGCCTTGGCCAGCAGCATCCGAGAGGGGCGCTCCTCCGAATGCGTGAACGGGATGTTCAATCCCATACCGCCCGTGCCCGACGTTCCGACCTTCACATACATGCCGGTGCCGACTCGTCGCATGCCCTCGAGCGTTATCTGGACGTGCCTGATCAACTGAGGAAGATACAGCGTCACCAGATGCCGCTCGACAGACTCTACGTCCGCCTCGCCCTGCGCCGCCGCAGCGCGTAGTCGAGTCCCCGATAGAAAGGCGTTCTGATAGGCGAAGGCGCCGGCAGTGTTCACGCAGTCGACGATGATGTCCGGCCGGGTCTGCAACAGCAGCGTGCCGAGTGCCGATCGGCGGAAAACCTCGTCGGTGAGTTCTCCATAGATATCATCGACTAGTTGCGCCCGGGCGCGCGGATCTTGGAGGACCTCGGCCGGCGGCCGCTCTCGCATGTCGGCGAGCGTGAATAGGTTGCCCCAGGCGGGGACCAACTCGGTCCGCTCATCAAGAGCTTCCGCACGTAGGAGGTCTACCGAACTCTCCGCTTCCTCCTTGAGCAGTGAGCCGATGACCACCTTGCTGGGCCGCTCACGGAGAATGAGGCGTGCAACCGAGATGCCGACCAACCCTGCCCCGCCCAGCATGAGCACGGTTTTGTTCTTTAAATCCATTCGATGATACGCTCTCTATTCAGTAGGACCAGTGGCGATTGCTCTCAATGCCCTGACCTCATCCTTAGTCAGTTCTCGCCATTCGCCCTTCGCGAGCCCGCCCAATTCGATGGGCCCGAACCGAACGCGCCGAAGGGCCATGACCTCATGCCCGACCGCACGTAGCATACGCCGCACCTCACGCTTGCGTCCCTCGGCCAACACCAGCGTGAGCCGCGTCGAGCGTTCCCTACGTTCCAACACGGCCGCTCGGTGCGCTCGCGCGGTCCCGTCGTCGAGGGTGACTCCCGCCGTTAGCCTCCCGAACGTGTCCGGAGTCACCACCCCCTTCACGGTGGCCTCGTACTCCCGCTCCACACCAGTTCTGGGATGAAGCAAGCGGCTCGCCACGTCTCCATCGTTGGTGAGAAGGAGAAGACCCTCCGTGTTGAGATCGAGACGTCCCACGTACCGCAGTCCCGCCATGTCTCCAGGCAGGACATCGTAGATGGTCCGCCGCCCACGAGTGTCACGCTCGGTCGTGAGTACGCCCGGCGGTTTGTTGAGAGCAATGAAGCGCGGCGCCTTCAACTCCACCGGGCACCCATCGAACATGACATGGTCATGTGCCGGATCGACCTGAGATCCGAGGACCGTCACCACCTCGCCGTTCACGCTGATCCGTCCACCCTCGATCAGGTTTTCCGCCTGTCTGCGGGACGCCACCCCGGCACGGGAGAGGAATTTCTGAAGCCGCATCGAACAGTCCGCCCTAGTTGACCTCGGGATCGTCTTCGGCCGACTCGGCCGGGGCGTCGACGATCAGGTCGGCCTGGGGTGGTCGCACACCGGCGTCACCCGCCTCGGGATCTTCACTCTCATCGAGACCGCTCGCCGTGGCCAGAACGTCGCTCACACCCGGCTCAGGCGTATCATCGTCCTCGATATCCTCCGCATCAGGCTCGGGCGAGGGGTCCTCGAGCGGAGTCCGCTCACGAAGGATGATCGGGAGCTCTTCCGGCCGAGGAAGGTCGTCGAGTGACCGGAAGCCGAAATGCTCCAAGAAACGCTGTGTGGTGCCGAACAGGAGTGGCCGCCCGATTCCGTCCCCACGGCCCACCACATCGACCAACGCGCGGTCTTGAAGCGTGCGAATGACGCCCGCCGATCCGACTCCGCGGATGTACTCCATCTCGATGCGGCCGATCGGCTGACGATACGCGATGATGGCCAGCGTTTCGAGGGCCGGTCCCGACAGCCGCGACGGCCTGGGAACGGTGTCGAACCGCTCCAGGTAGCTCACGAAGTCGGGCCGGGTGAGGAGTTGGTAGCCCTCGCCAAGTTCGCGGATCTCGAACGCGCGCTCGGAATCCGAGTACTCGGCGTTCAGCACGCTGACCGCCTCCTCGACCAGGTCTTCGTTGAGGGCACCGTCCGCCCGGGCGATCTCCTCCGCCTTCAGCGGTGCATCGCTCGCGAAAAGCACGGCCTCGACGATTTGCGCTGCGTTCACGAATCCTCCGGTAAGGCGTCTATCGGAACAGCATCGTCCTCGGGTTCGACGACACCCTCATTCCGGCGGTACACCCATAACTCGCTGAACGGCCTGACCTGCCTCAGAAAAATGATCCGGCGTCGAGTAAGCTCCAGTCCGGCCAAGAATGTCATGACGCTATGCATGCGATTCCGGAAGGGCTGCACGAGACGAGTAAACTCGATTCGTTTCACTCGATCCAAGGTACCGAGAATCAAGTTCATCTTGTCTTCCATAGCAACCGGACGGGTGGTCACCAAATGCACGCGCATTCCCGGCGGTGGAGGGGCGATCTCCACGGCCGCCAGAAACACTTCCTCCCAAGTGGTCTCGAGCGGTGTCTCCTCCATGGGAGGACGGGCCCTGGGCTCCACGTAGCCCTTGCCGAAACGGCGAGCTTGCTCAGCCTGTGAGACGGCAAGGCGGCCCGAGATCTCGCGAATTTGCTCGTACTCGAGAAGACGACGCACCAACTCCGCCCGGGGATCCTCGTCCTGGCTTTCCTGGGGCCGCGGAAGCAGCATCTGCGCCTTGACGCGGATAAGCATGGCCGCCATCTCGAGGAACTCGCCCGCGTTGTCGAGATCCTCGGCATGGATGCCCTGCACAGCTGCAAGGAACTGGTGGGTGATCGTCGCAATCGGAATGTCGAAGATGTCGACGTCCTGCTGTCGGATGAGGTGCAGCAGGAGGTCCAGCGGTCCCTGAAACCGCTCGACGTCGATGACGAGAAAGTCCTCTCCCGCGAGAGCCGAGCCCGCCCCGCTCAGATCCATAGGTACATGAGTGTGTCCCACCAATTCATGATCACGAAGACCGGCTGGAAAACCACACTGAAGAACGACGGCGTCACAATCATGAGTCCCACCAAGACCAAGACGCCATACCCACCCAGCTTCCGGTATCGAAGCCCTATCTTTTCGGGCAACAAGTGGAACATCACGTGCGATCCGTCCAACGGCGGAATCGGAAGCAAGTTGAAAAGCGCCAGAAGTAAATTGATGAATACGCCGAAGAAGGACAGACGGAGCACCACGCCAACGACGGCTGAGCCGCCCAGCGCCACCTGAAGCTTCCCGAAGATCACATAGAGCACCGTGAATCCGACGACGAGCAGTATGTTGGACGCGATGCCCGCCAGCGAGACCTTGATATGGCTAGCCCGTGGGGTGCGGAATTTCCTGGGGTCGATCGGCACGGGCTTGGCCCACCCAAACACCAAGCCCGCCGTGTAGTATAGAAGCAACGGCACGACCACCGACCCCATAATATCGAGGTGAGAGAGCGGGTTCAGTGTGATTCTGCCCAAGTTTTGGGCAGTGTCATCCCCCTCCCTCAGGGCCACCCACGCGTGCGCGACCTCGTGGACCACCACGGAAAAAAGGAGAACGGGAAGCAGGATCAGAAAGTCCGAATTCATGGACGTTGAAGGTACCCGAGCGGGATCTCCATGGCCAGTCCGCCCCATGCCAGGTCGCGGCGCAATAAACACCCGAATTCCCTTGATCACGCTTCACGTTTCGGGTATACTCTTCGGCTAGTTCGCTAAGGGGCGGGCCGATCGTACAAGGGTGCAGAATGCCGAATATCAAAAGCGCAAAGAAACGCATGAGGCTCAGCCGCGTGCAGAACACACGAAACCGCGCCAAGCGGAATCGGCTGCGTACGGCCATTAAGAAGGTCCGTCAGGCGGACAACGTCGAGGCGGCGCAGAGCGCCCTGCATGAGGCGATCGTGCTTCTCGATCGCGCAGCCACCAAGCGCCTGCTTCACCCGAATACCGTCGCGCGCATGAAGAGCCAGCTCGCCCGAAGGGTTCGCACGTTGGCCTGATCCGGCGGCACGAGACACTCGAACGACGCGGTCGGCTTCACCGATCGGGTCGTTTTTTTTTGAGGGCTGCCCAACGTTCTGGACATGCGGGTTGTCTCCCTAGTAGATATGTGCCGGGGCGGCCACATTTTCATGACCCGCACGCCCGCTGAGCGAACCTACTCGACGGAGACCACTGATGGGTACGTCCACCGTCTCCCTCACACTTCTGGTAGCACTCTCTTTCGGCGCGTTCGGGTCCCCGGAACCAGCCGCCGCTCAAGAAACCGACATCGTCGGCACTTGGGTGCTGAACCGAGACAAGAGCGACGATCCACGTGCGGTGATGGCCCGAAGCCGGAGACGCCCGCCGCGCGAGAATCCGGCGGCAGGTGGAGAGCAGCGGCGAGGGCGAAGTGGAGCCCAACGGGGCCAGTCCAGGCCTCGGCCTGGCGAGGGTAACCGGCTACTTCAGCGACGGTTGATGAGGCCCGTGCTCGATCTCACGATCACCAGAACGGACTCCACCTTCATCTTTGCGACCGAAGGCCAACAGTTCGGTGAGCACTTTTTGGATGGCCGTAAGCTCAAGTCGATCGTCGGCACGGAACTCGAGATCGAGATCAAGGCCGAGTGGAAGAAGAACAGGCTCGAGGTCGAGACCAAGGCCAGCGGAGGTGCGAAGCTCAAAGAGAATTACGAGATCGACGAAGACACCGGTGAACTGAGGGTCACGCTGGACTTCAGCAATGCACGGTTGGATCAGCGGATCAAGATCAAGCAGATCTACGAGCGGAGGGGGGAGGGCTAGAAGGCTCAGTCTCCCCCGAACACGATCCGGCCGCCCACGATCGTGAACAGGGCCCG
>JBGMRK010000012.1:0-6383 GCA_048061375.1 Longimicrobiales bacterium
AGCGTTCTAGAACGCCCTACCTACCCTCACGTACCCAACGACGCCGTTTCCACGGCCGCCCTCGCCCAAGATGGGTAACGCCACACCGAACCGAACCGTCAAGCCCGAAGTCCAGAACGCAACAACGTTCGAGGACAACTCGGCGCCGACCGAGGCGATCGCCGAGCGCCGCTGATTGTTGAAGCGGTCGAGTCCCAACTGAGGCTCGAAGGGGCCCCAAGCGTTCCCCGCGTCGAAGAACAGAGACCCTGCCGTACGATCCATATGGAACGGGATCAACCCCAAGCCCCGGTTGATGTTCAGCAGCGGAAGGCGGTACTCGACCGAGGCCGTCCAAGCGTAACGACCGAACCGCTCGCCCCGGACGAAGCCCCTGACCGGGAAGAACAGCGGCACGCCCCCGAACAGCTCCAGTCCGGACACATCTTCGAGCCGACCGCTCGCGCCCCCAATATCGAAGTGGAACGCGTCGGCGCCCGGTCCCGTTGCGATACCGCCGGCTGCCCGTGCCGCAATGACGTGCCGCGAGAAGCCGGGGCCCGGAACAGGCACGAACCCCGACAGTCGCCCGATCACATCCTGGAAGCTCCGGTCGCGCCCCTGGGCGCCGCTCAAGGAATCGGGTAGACTCAACTCTGTCCGCACCCGTCCCTGAATGAGACCGGAGACACCACGCTCCTCACTCATCGAGAACGCGTAGGAGCGAGCGGTAGAGAAGGAAAGCGTTGCCGAGCCCTCGGCCAGCCGCCGCTCAGGCATCGCCAGGAGGACATCGCTCCTGTTGAGGTTCTGGTCCAGCAAGCCCAGTGTCTCCCATATGTGAGCGCCGCTCAGGGTGAAGCTGACCGCCGAACGAACGCGCTGCCGGCGGAACGTCACCGAGGCCCTGACGCGCCTCTCTCGCTCCGCCAGGAACACGGTCTGAACGACGTCCGGCGACGTCTCCACGCCGAACGGTCCATCGGCGTCGTGGTCCTGGCGGTAGGAGAGCGACAGCACCGGGTCTCCGAGCCCCGCGTACGAATACGCCGCGAAGGCATCAGTCCGACCGGTCGTGCGCAACCTTACGGACGCAGAATAGGCATGCCGCCCCACCAGATCATGCCCGTCCGTGCCGGCCCCGAACGAAGGCTTCAGGATCTCCACACCGCCGCGGCGCACCCCCTGGCGATAGAGAGGCTCCCAGAAGCGGGGCAGCAGCGTCTTGAGTGGCTTGTACGGGCCGATCTCGCCCTCGGCTTGCCGAGCGAAGCGTGCTTCGGCCCCCTCCCCACCCTCGAAGAACGCCTTCTTGGTGGGAAGCGGCTCGAAGAAGGACTCCGGGCGAAACGGCAGTCTCTCAATCTCCCACCCGTCGGCGTGGTAGCCCGAGACATAGATCCATTCGCCGCCACCGCCCACGGTCGGGAACGACACGCCGGTGAGAACATTGGTGACCTGGCGCAACGGCCCCGGCTCACCCGAGGCGCGGTCGACCTCCACGGCGTACAGGTTGGGGATGCCGCTACGGTCCGAGGCCCATACGAGCCAGCGGCTGTCCGGACTCCAGGTGGGTCCCAGGTCGACCGCCCGGTCGCGAGTGATGCGGCGGGCGATGGTGCCATCCGGGCGAAGCAGCATGAGATCGTAGAACGCGCCCGGACTCCACAACGAAGCGGCGATCCAGCGCCCATCGGGAGACCAGCGCGGGTACGCCCAATGACGATCGGCCACGAAATCGGTGAGCGGCTCGACCGAACCGGTCGACAGCTCCACGAGCACGAGCCGGTTGGTACCGTCGCGGTCCTGCACCGCGACTACGTACCGCCCATCGGGCGAGGCGGAAGGTTGGTCGAGCCGGGCGCCGCTGGTGATCCTGCGCTCACGGCCGTCCTCATCGATAAGGAAAAGATCCGAACGGATGCGGTAGCGGTCCGTGAACTCGAGTTCGGCGGCGACGATGCCGCCGTCCGGCAACCACGTGAAGTTGGAGAGATTGTTGGTGCGCGTGAGCTTGCGGCTCCTGAGGCCGTCCGGCGAGGCCACGCGGAGCTGCGTATCGGACCGGCCGTCGCTGCGCACAAAGGCCAACCGCTCGCCCCCGGGCGCGAGCTGAGCGTAGAAGGCTTGGCGCCCCCCCGTGGTAAGGCGCTCGGGCCGCGTGATCGGTGCGAGACGGGCAAGCGAGTCGGCAAGCGCCGAGTAGCCTACCTGCATCTCCTCCACCCAGCGACCGAAAGCCTCGTTGAAGCTCACACCGAATGAACCCCTCGCCCCCGAATCCAGCCTGTAAGGGACGAGCTGGTTGGCGACCGCGTCCACGAACTCCCCCAGGCTCTCCTGCCCATACTCTTTGGACAGGTAGTCGAAGAAGGCCGCCCCGTAGATGTAGACCCGGTTGCCCGCGGGCCAGTCCGGTGATCGGCCCGACATCTGGTCGATCCGGTCGAGTTGGCCCTCGAGCACGGCGGTCCTCAGCGCCATGTCCTGGAAGCTGCCTCGCACGCGACCGGACTCCGTGAGCGCGGACTCGTAGTAGGTGGCGATCCCCTCCGTCACCCAGCCGGGCACCGCGAAGGCCGGGAACGTGGGCCACGAGGCCGAGACCCGCCCGAACACCCTTCTCGCCACAGACCCCAGCCATCCCGTGTGGTCCAACTCGAAGATGTGGGTCAACTCGTGCGTGATGACGATCTCCATCCAGTCATCGAAATAGGAGAGTTCGAACCCCTCCATCGGCGGCCGCGCATACACGGTGATGTGGTTGAAGGGCAACGCGTTGGCGAAGCCGTTGGAGAAGTCGGCATGGTCCGTGAGCAGGACGTCCACCTTACCGTCCGGCGGGTCGATCAGCGTCGCACTCAAGTTCGTGTAGGCACGTTCGGCCCGGTCGCCGGCCCGGCGCGCGAGATCCTCCATGCCCGCCGCGAACGTGATACGGAAGTGTTCGGTCTGGAGGGTGCGCCAGTTCTCGTGGGGGGCCTGCCCAGCCGCGGCCGTGGGCACGAAGGCAAGGGCCATGAGCACCAGCGGCAACCATCGCGTAAGACGCGCGTCGGTCACCTCGTTACACCTTGTCAAAACGTTGCATGCGCGTCACCCTGTGTATTGGTCCAGCGCACGAAGTACGCAATCCACGACTCTCTGTCCATGACCGACCGGCAAAATCTTTGGTTCCGTCTCGGCTTCGCCATCGAATCGGCGCGGCCCTCGAAGGTGCGTGCCAAGGCTCGTTCCCACCGGGGCTCCTTTCTCCGCAACCCTTTCTCAAGGAACGGGGCACCCGAGGAGACCATCCTCGACTCTTTGCTGGGCGCTGGGGCCGGAGCCGTCGCCGGCAGGGTGCTGGGAGGAGGATCCAGGCCCGGAGCGCTGGGGCTTGCACGCGCCGCCGCCGCGGGCGCCACCGCCACCGTGACCCGCTCGCTCATTCGCATCGCCCTCGACGTCGAGCCGAACGAGGGCCCCCCCGATCTGGGGCGTGAGCTTTTGGAGGGGGCGGCCCGGGGGCTCCTGTATGGAGCCGTCGTCGAGCCGCGCCTGGTGGGTTCACCCCTCACGCGTGGTCTCGCCTTCGGGGCCGTCGAGTATGCCGTGGCACCATGGGGAGGGCTCGACGGGGTGCTCGGAGCCGCGAGCCCGCGCCGAACCATGCCGATCCTCGGCGCTCTCATGGCAGTCGAAAAGGCACCGGCGGAATCATTCACGGACCACCTGATCTTCGGAGCGTCCCTCGGTCTGCTCTACGGCTTGGGCAGGGCGAGAAGAGGGAGCCGCGACGCCGAATAAGGCGGCAACTCACGCGCAACGTCACGAACCATGTCCGCCGGGCACACCTGGATCGAGATCTCTCTCTGATCCGGCTCGGCGGCAGGAACTTCGGAAAGATCCTCGCCGAGGATCCCGAGAACGTCCGTCCGGCCCCCGTCCGCGCCGCGCGCGGCAATCAGGCTGCAAAACGCCTCAGGATGGGCACCCACCACGGCGGCCACGTAGAGCCCTCCGAGTTGGTCCACTCGGTCCAGCACCACGTACTCGATACCCGCGTCGCGCGCCTCACGGAAGAACCTCTCGGAATCCCGACTCAACGGGTAGGTTCGGCTGGGGACGCCGCTCAGCGTGTAGAAGATCCGGGGCTTGCGTGTGAATACGGCGGCGCCGTCCGGAAGGTTTTCGCCCACCCAGCGAGCTGCCAGAGCGAACTCCTGGAAGCCGGTAGAATAGCAGCCGAACGGCCCACTTTCTTCCACTACGCTGGCACAAGCGGACGCTTCCCGCACGAGCCTGCTCCAGGCACGGGTAGCGGGGATGCCCAGCACGGTCACCGCGAGTGCCGCAACGGCCCACGGCGCGCGCGGGTGGAGGTGCCGTACACCGTCCACCAGGGCCTCGCCGGCGTAGAACAGCAGAAGCGGGTAGAGGGGGAGCGCGAAGCGGTCACCCGACCAAACAGACGGCCACACCAGGATCAGCCCGAAATAGAGCGGCGTGAACAACTCTGTGACGGTTCGCTCGCGACGCAAGCGCATCCCCCAGCCCACGACGGCCGCACCCACGAGGGCCACGCCCACCGCGGCGAGCACTCCACCCCGGTACGGCGCCAGGCCCGCCGGTATATGGGTGAACACGTAACCGTTGAGGTTCTCGAAAACCCGAGAGACCAACCCACCCACTCCCACGTTTCCGAGGTCCGGATCGTAGGGGTTGAGCATCCAGAACTCGGACACGTACTGGGCGCCCCCCGCAGTCTGGCCGCGTAGCCACCAGAGTCCGCTCGGAAGCGCGAACGCTGCCACGAACGCCGCGAGAGATTTCCACCGTCGTTCGAGCGCGAGCCAACCTCCGACGGCCAGCACTAGCGGTAAGCCCGCCGTCCGCGTAAACGTCGCCAGGATCGCGGCGGCGGCACCCGCCCACAGCCAAGCCGGCGACGCTCGCGCCCGGGACGCGCGGTGGAACGCCCAGAGGGTGAACAGGGTGAGCGCGAGGAACGGCGGATCGGAGAGTATCCAGCGGCTGGACCACAGCATGGCCGGGGAGAACGCCAGCAGAAACGCGAGAACCACCGCGAAGCCGGGGCCTCTCCGGTCGAGCGCCCACAGGAACGTCACGAATACGGACACCACGACGAAGAAGACGGAGATGGCCTTGAACGAGCCCCACCCCTCGGCGCCAAGGACCATCGCACCGGCCAGGATGGCGGGGTAGACGGGCGGGTACTTGGTGTGGGGCCGGGCTTCCGGGTCCCACTGTTCGACATAGGAGCCATCCACCACGAGCGAGTGCGCGAGCGATAGGTATCCCGCATTGTCCCCGCCGTTGTGAGGCGCGGGGTTCAGGGCCATTACAGTCGCCGCGACCTGAACACCGAGTACGAGGACGCCCGCCCCGATGGCGAGCCTCATCCGACGCCGCCTGCCGGCTGCGGCCTCGTGAGGGATTTCGGCCGGAGAACCCGACTCCTGGGTCCTCGCCGTCCTCTTCTTCTTCCTGTTCCCCATCAGGCACCTGAGGGTGTATGAGAACCCAGGATCCGGCCCCCCACCGCACCGGTGACCGACGGCACGTTGGCCGGGATCCCTCGCGCGTGGGCCCACGCCAGAACGGCGAACGAGACGGCCTCGCGGGCGTCGGGATCGACGCCCAGTGCCTCGACTGGATTCAGGGTGAGCGGCCTCAACTCATCGGACACCGCGGCCACGAGGGTCGGGTTGCGCGCACCACCTCCGAGCAGGAACACCTCGTCCACCCCTTCCGGTGACACCCAGGCCCGGTAGGCGTCCCCGATGCTCCTGGCCGTCAATGCAGTGAGGGTGGCCAAGAGGTCCGGCCAACCCTCCTCCGGCCTCCCTGGCTCGAGATCCTGCGCGAGCGATGTCACCAACGGCACGCCGAACGTCTCCCGCCCCGTGGACTTGGGCGGCGGCCGGTGGAAGTACTCGTGGTCCATCAGGCGGGCCAGCAGACCGTCGTCGACGGTTCCGGCGGCGGCGAGCCGGCCGTCCTCATCGCAACGCTGCCGGCCTCCCGTCGCGAGTTCCGCCGCCGCATCCATCAGCGCGACACCCGGTCCCGTGTCGAACGCCAGCGGAGGCCGGCCGGACGACTGCCCGGAGAGCAGGGTCACGTTCGCCATCCCCCCGAGGTTCTGCAGGGCTCGTCGACGCTCCGGGTGGGAGAACAGCAGTTGGTCGGTCCACGGCACGAGAGGGGCGCCCTGGCCACCGGCGGCCACGTCCCGCGCGCGGAAATCACTCACGACCGAGATCCCGGTACGCTCGGCGAGCGTCGCCGGATCGCCGAGTTGTAGGGTCGCACCGCGCCGGCCGTCGCTCGGCGGATCGTGCCATACGGTCTGCCCGTGGGAGCCGATGAGGTCGACATCCCCCGGCGCAATGCCCGTG
>JBGMRK010000012.1:6483-10315 GCA_048061375.1 Longimicrobiales bacterium
TCCCCATCACGAGGGCCGTCTTTACGTGACCGCCGGCCTCGGCCAGTAGCGCCGCCGCCCGATCGCGATCGACCGCCAGGGTCTTCGAGAGAATACGCTCACCCCGGTCCCTGAGCTTCTCGCAGGTGACCTGCAGGTCGACCATGAGATTGCCGTGTACCTTACCCAGGCGAACCATGGCCCCGGTGGTGATCGTATTCAGCACGAGCTTGGTGGCGGTCCCGGCCTTCATGCGCGTCGACCCGGTGATGACCTCCGGACCGACGAGGGGGGCGATCACCACGTCGTGGGTGGCGAGCAACTCACTCGGGGGGTGCGTGCACAGCAAGAAGCCCGTGCGTGCGCCGAGCTCTCGGGCACGCGCGAGCGCTCCGTGGACGAACGGGGTGGTGCCCGACGTGGCGATCCCCAGCACGAAATCGTTGGGCCCGACCCCGCGCCCGCTTATCGCTTCGGCTCCACGCTCGGGGTGGTCTTCCGCCCCCTCGCATGCCCGCACGAGCGCGTCGTAGCCCCCCGCGATGATGCCCTGCGTCATGTCGGGATCGGTCCCGAACGTCGGCGGCATCTCGGCCGCGTCCAGAACACCCAGCCGGCCCGACGTGCCCGAGCCCACGTAGAAAAGCCGCCCGCCGGCGCGGAACGCCTCCACCACGAGGTCCATGGCACGAGCGATCTGCTCGCGTTCCCGTGAGACCGCCTCGGCCACCACGCGATCCTCAGAGTTCACCAGATCGACGATCTCGATCGAACTCAGTCCATCGATCTGGGCCGATCTGGGGTTCGTCTGCTCTGTGAGCCGATCGTCGAGCATGCGATTCCAAGGGTGTGTCTGAAGCGTTGGGCCTCGGGCTGTCGCCGGCTCTACGAGCGGCCTAAGATCCAGCCACTTGTCACCGACGACCCCCGGAACCACAAGCTAGCCGGAAGCTTATGAGCCTGATAGAGCGTGCTCGAGCCATGCAGCCGAGCCTCGTCGAGATGCGGCGGGACCTGCATCGCCACCCCGAACTCGGCTTCCAGGAGGAGCGCACGGCCCGGATCGCGGCCGATGCGGTCGAGGCCCTGGGCTTTCGTGTCCGCCGTGGCGTCGGCATCACGGGGGTGGTCGCGGAGCTGGGACGGGGATCCGGCCCAACCGTCGCGCTAAGGGCCGACATGGACGCTCTGCCGATCCACGAGAATACCGGCGCCGAGTACGCCTCACGGACCCCTGGTGTGATGCACGCCTGCGGTCATGACGCGCATACCACCGGGCTGGTGGGCGCCGCGCGTCTGCTCGCGGAGGAGCTTGCCCTCGGGAGGCTTCCCTCCGGTACGGTACGGCTGATCTTCCAGCCCTCGGAGGAGGGCACGGACGATGAAGGCAAGAGCGGCGCGATGCGCATGATCGCCGATGGAGCGATGGTGGGGGTCGACGCCGTGGTCGGGTTGCACGTGAGTCCCGAACGCCCAGCAGGACGAATCTTCGTCCGGCCGGGTGCGCTCATGGCGGGATCCGAGGAGTTGCGGGTGACCGTACGCGGCAAGAGCAGCCACGCGGCCCGGCCTCACCTCGGCGTCGACGCTCTCCTACTTGCGGCCCAAGGCCTTGTCGCCGCGAGAGCCGCGGTGGACGAGGCACTGGCAGCGTCCGAGCGCGGCGTGGTGTCCTTCGGCAAGCTGCAGGCCGGCACAGCGGGCAACATCATCGCAGACAGGGCGGTCCTCTACGGAACACTGCGGTACTTCAACCAGGACGTGAGGGCGCGCCTCGTGGCCGCCGTGACCGAAGCGTTCCAGTCGCTGGAAGCTTCGGGCGCCGTGGTGACCGTCGACGTCGGACCCGGCTTTCCCCCACTCCTCAACGACGAGGCGGTGACGGCGTGGGTGAGCGAGGCACTCGGCGAGTTGCTGGGGGATGACGCGGTGGTCGAGTGCGATCCCGAGATGACGGCCGAAGACTTCGCATATTTAGCCCGCGAGGCTCCGGGTGTGTTCTTCTGGTTGGGCGCCTCACTCCCGGATGCGAGGGAGCTTCATCACCCCCGGTTCGATATCGACGAGTCTGTGCTTCCGGTGGGCGCCGCCTCGCTCGCGCACTCGGCGATCACGTTGCTACGAACCCTCGCCGCCGGAACATGAACAGCCACAGCCCTGGAGCCACGATGCACGCCCATAGCACCAAACGCTTTCTGCTACTGGCCACCGTCGCACTCGCGGCTTGCACCACCGACGGATCCTCGTTCGGGACGTTCCCCGAGGGATGGAGCTACGCCCAGGACATTCCACCGGTCAGCGCCGAGCAGGGCATGGTCGTCACCACCGACGAAGTCGCGAGCCGGGTGGGGGTCGAGATCCTCCAGGCTGGGGGCAATGCCGTGGACGCGGCCATCGCGACGTCCTTCGCGCTCGCGGTGGTGAACCCGGAGGCGGGCAACCTCGGCGGCGGCGGATTCATGTTGATCCGTTCGGCGGACGGCGGAGTCGCCGCGCTGGACTACCGGGAGCGTGCCCCACTGGCGGCCACCCGTGACATGTTCCTGGACGCCGAGGGCAATCTCACGGACGGGTCGGTGGTGGGTCACCTGGCGGTGGGGGTGCCGGGCTCGGTGATGGGATTGTGGGAAGCCCATCAACGCTTCGGCACGCTTCCCTGGAACGATCTGTTGGCGCCGGCGATCGAGCTCGCAGACGGGTTCGAGGTGTACCCGCGCTTTCGTACCAACCTGGTGAACTCGGAGGAGGGCATCCGGCTCTTCGAGACCACCGAGCAGACCTTCCTGCGCGGCGGTGAGATCCCGGCGATCGGCGCGCCATACTCCCAGCCGGAGCTCGCGGGCACACTGCGGCGCATCCAGGAGCAGGGCAGTGACGGATTCTACGGCGGAGAAACCGCGGATCTGATCGTGGCGGAGATGGAGCGTGGCGGCGGCATTATCACGTACGAGGATTTGGCCTCATACCAAGCGGCGTGGCGAGAGCCGATCCGGTTCACCTACCGCGGCTATACGGTCTACTCCATGCCACCCTCGTCGTCGGGCGGCGTGACCCTGGCCGAGATCGCCAACATGCTCGAGCCGTACAACCTGGCCGCCTTGGGATGGCACTCCCCGGAAATGATTCACCTGCTGGTAGAGGTCTGGAGGCGTGCCTTCTCCGACCGGAACGAGTACCTGGCCGACCCCGACTTCGTAGAGATCCCGATCGAGCGCCTGACGTCCAAGGCGTACGCGGCAGAGCGAGGCTCGGATATCCTGACCTTCAAGGCCACGCCGTCGTCCCAGGTCGGCCCCGGGTTGGAGCCTCGCGAGGAGGGCGAGAACACCACGCACTTCTCGATTGTGGACAAAGCGGGAAACGCGGTGGCGGTCACGACTACGATCAACTCCTGGTTCGGCAGCAAGGTGACTGTGGCGGGCGCTGGGTTCGTGCTGAACAACGAGATGGACGACTTTGCCGCTAAGCCCGGCACCCCCAATCAGTTCTTGCTCGTGCAAGGGGAGAACAACGCTATCGAGCCTGGCAAGCGCATGCTCTCCGCCATGACGCCGTCCATCGTACTCAACCCGGCGGGTGGGCTGTTCCTGGTCACCGGCAGTCCGGGGGGAGCGACCATCATCACCACGGTGTTCCAGACCATCATGAACGTGATCGACTACGGCATGAATGTCCGCCAAGCGGTAAACGCGCCCAGGGTTCACCACCAACACCTTCCGGATCAGATCTTCGTCGAGGCACACGGGCTGAACGCCGCCACCATCGCCGCGCTGGAAGCACTCGGGCACACTGTGGTCTTGCGGGACGGTGTGTCCGGAGACGCGCAGGTCATCATGGTCATGCCGGACGGGAC
>JBGMRK010000012.1:10415-12872 GCA_048061375.1 Longimicrobiales bacterium
GTAGTGACGAACGCCTTCGGCATCCTGGCGCCTTTCTTCCTCGGTGAGGCCATCGACCAAGGGCTGAACGGCGGTTCGATGGCACGGATCACCGTTTACGCCGGCCTGATCATCCTGGTTACGGTACTCGGCGGTGCGGCCAAGTTCGGAATGCGCCAGCTTCTGAACAGCCTAAGCCGCAGAATCGAGTGCGATCTCAGGAACGACTTCTTCCGGCACTTGCTCGGGTTGGACGCCACGTTTTACGGCCGCACCCGCACGGGTGACCTCATGGCTCGTGCCACCCACGATACACTTGCCGTCCGGGCGGCGGTCGGGCCGGGAATCATGTACGCTACGAACACGGCCGTGGGGTTCTTATTCGCCTTCAGCTTCATGCTGTGGATCAGTCCGCGCCTTACACTGTACGCGTTGACTCCGATGGTAGCGCTTCCGCTCGTCGTTTTGGGGTTCGCACGCGTGATCCACGCTCGGTTCGAGCAGATCCAAGAGCAGTTCTCCTCGCTCTCGACCATGATTCAGGAAAACCTCACCGGTGTCCGAATCGTGCGCGCCTACGTTCAGGAAGATGCGCAGGAGGTCCAGTTCGACGGCATGAACCGGGAGTACATGGCCCGCAACATGGGCCTCGTGAAGGTCGCCGGCCTGTTCCACCCGATCTTGGCGCTGTTTTCCGGCGTCGCCATGGTCATCGTGGTGTGGTTCGGCGGTCTGGAGGTCATGGCGGGCAGGCTTTCCGTCAGCGACTTCATCGAGTTCGGAATCTACCTACAGATGCTGATCTGGCCGCTGATCGCACTGGGGTGGGTGGTCAATCTCTTCCAGCGTGGCGCCGCCTCGATGGGAAGGATCAATAGAATCATGGCCACGGAACCGGAGATACGGTCGCCCGAGAAGCCCGTGCCTCTGATCGCGCCCCGTGGTGAAATCGAGTTCCGCGGCGTCTCATTCCGCTATCCGGGCACCGAGCGCCTGGTACTGGACGATGTCTCGTTCACGGCGGTCGCGGGGCAGACGGTGGCCGTGGTCGGTCCGACGGGCTCGGGCAAGAGCACGCTGCTTGCCCTCTTGCCGAGGATGTACGATCCCGAGGAGGGTGAGATACTCCTGGACGGTGTGCCGCTGAGGTCCTACGACCTCGTGGAGTTGAGGCGAGTGATCGGGATGGTGCCGCAGGACCCTTTCCTGTTCTCCACTACCATTCGCGACAACATCGCGCTCGGTTTGAACCTGGAGGAGCGCATAACCCGTCGCACGCCGGAGGGCCCCTCGGAGGACCCGGACCAAGCGGTGGCCGAAGCCGCGCGCATCGCCCAGTTGGACGAATCGATCCAGGACTTCCCGAAGGGGTACGATACACTGCTGGGCGAACGTGGGATCAACCTCTCAGGCGGCCAGAAGCAGAGGGCCACGCTGGCCCGTGCCGTGGCGCGCGATCCGACGGTGCTGATCCTCGACGACGCCTTGAGTGCCGTGGATACTCACACCGAAGCGCGTATCCTCGACGATCTGAAGGCGGTGATGAAAGGACGCACCTCCTTCATCATCAGCCACCGCGTGTCTGCGGTGATGGATGCCGACCTCATTCTCGTGCTCGACGAGGGCCGGATCGTCGAGCGGGGCCTTCATGCAGACCTGGTGGCCTTCGGCGGCACCTACGCCACGCTGCTCCGCCGCCAGATGTTGGAACGCGATCTGGAGTCGGAGATGACCGCTACTGGTGGCGGTTCATCCCGAGTCCGCTGACCGTCAACTCGATCGCGCCGGCCACGCGGATCCCATAGATACCGTCCAGGGACGCGATCTTGTCCGCGCCTACGACGTCCGCCTGCTCCAGCGACGACACCTCGGTGCCGTTGACCACGCACGAGGCCGTGCCCTCATGCACCCGCCATCCGATCTCGTTGGTCACCTCGCCGTTGTCATCGACCTTGTTGACGGCGTCATGCGGCCCACGGTCCACGAGCGTCGTGACGTTCGACCCGTGGAAGGTCTTGATGACGAAGTCGCCGTTGCCGTACACGATGCAGTACAGCAGCATCTCGGTGTCGGAGTCGAGATCCGAGCCACCGATGAAGATCCCATACGGGTGCGGATGAGCCGCCGTCATGGCGTGCTCTTTGAAGGTCGCCTTCACCTCGTAGTTGCCTGAGGCGACATTGGCGTCGTTCCAGAATTCTCCCGCGGGCCCGATGGAGAGTCGGAAAGCATCACCCTCCGCGCTGAACCGGGAGTCGGTGATCGACCCTCCCTGGCTGATCGGCCGGCGATCGATTCGAGCCTTCCACCCGTCGACCTTTACCCCCCCATCTTCGACGCTGCGATCGGCATCCTGAGCCAACGCGGGCGTCCCTACCATCAAGGCTACGAAAGCCAGACAAAAAAAGCGCACAATCCCTCCTAGGTTGGGCGAAGGGGAAGAATGGCTGCGGGGAGGCCTGAATTCAAGTCACGAGG
>JBGMRK010000012.1:12972-29026 GCA_048061375.1 Longimicrobiales bacterium
AGGTTGGGCGAAGGGGAAGAATGGCTGCGGGGAGGCCTGAATTCAAGTCACGAGGAGAATCCCGAGAGAAGATCGTCCGGAGTGAAGATCCTCCGGACCCGGCCCGTACAGCATACGACCGACCGGCTCCGGCCAGGGTACCGCGCGGCCGAGAGCCACAGACGCAGGCAACCGATCCGCAAGAGAGGCGGCCCATGAAGACCCTACGTTCGTACAGCCCAAGGCGCGCAGTCCAGCTCACGATCGCCGGCAGTCTGGCGCTGGGGGTAGCCCTTCGTCCCGACGACGCCTCGGCACAGCAGCCACCCGTCGGTACCTGGACCGGGGTGCTGGAGGGAGTGGCGCTGCAGATGATCTTCCACTTCGCCGAAGCCTCGTCCGGAGGATTTGAAGGCACCATGGACGTGCCGGCGCAGGGAGCCTCCGGGGTACCTTTGGGGTCCGTGGTGTTCGAGAGTGGAGGTCTCAGCTTTCTGATACCCAGCGCGCCGGGGGGTGCGGGGTATGAGGGGATCTGGTCCGACGACGAGCAGATGTTTCGGGGTACATTCTCGCAGTCGGGACAGAGCTTCACCCTGAACCTCTCCCTTCGGGACAGTGAAGATACCGGTCCCGCCCGTCCGCAGACCCCCGAAGGACCGTTCCCCTACGAAGCGGTGGATGTGCGCTTCTCCAACACCACCGCCGGAATCGAGTTGGCCGGCACGCTGAGCGTTCCGGCCGGCGACGGGCCCTACCCCGCCGTCGTCACGATCACGGGATCGGGGCCCCAGGATCGCGACGAGACGATCCTCGGCCACCGCCCATTCGCTGTTATTGCGGATCACCTCACACGGCAAGGCATCGCCGTGCTGCGTTTCGACGACCGGGGAGTCGGCGAGTCCGGGGGTGACTTCGCGTCGGCGACGTCCCTCGATTTTGCGGACGACGCCCAAGCCGCGGTCGGATTCCTGCGCTCGCGGCCGGAGATCGACCCTCGGCGGATCGGCCTGATCGGCCATAGCGAGGGTGGTCTCATCGCGCCGATCATCGCCTCCCGCTCCGCTGACGTCGCCTTCTTGGTGCTTCTGGCCGCGCCGGGCGTGAGCGGCGAAAACGTCCTATACGAGCAATCCCGGCTCATCGGAAAGGCCGCCGGCCTCCCCGAGACCGACACGGAACGCAACGCAGTGCTCCAGCGGGAACTCTTTCGAATCGTTCTCGATGAGCGAAACGCGGACATCGCGGCCCCGAAGCTCCGGGCCGCCCTCGAACGCTCGCTCGACGAGATGACAGACGCGCAGCTCGCGCAGGCGGGTGTTACGCCGGAGACTCGGGAGCGGTTCATCGCGGGCCAAGTCGCATTCGTGAATTCGGCCTGGATGAGGGTCTTTCTCACCCACGACCCGGCTGAGCCACTCTCCAAGGTCACCGTGCCCGTACTGGCCCTGAGCGGATCTCTGGACCTCCAGGTGTCCGCGGAACAGAATCTGGCGGTCATCGAGCGGTCGCTGGGCGCGGCGGGCAACCAGGACTACACCATCCGGGAACTCGATGGCCTCAACCACCTGTTTCAGCCGGCCACGACCGGGGCTCCGGGAGAGTACGCCCGCATCGAGGTGACGATCGACCCATCCGTATTGGATCTCGTGACCGAATGGATTCTGGCGCGTTTCGGGGGCTAGCGGATCGACCTCCGGCTCAGCTCGTCAGACCCACAGCTCGTCCACGCTGTCGATGCGCTGCTGGAACGTCTCATAGAAATGGCCGAGGTGCAGACCGTCCACGAGGGCGTGATGCACCTCCACGGAGACGGGCATGACCTGCCGGCCGCCCCGCTCATGCCGCTTGCCGAACACCACCCTGGGGATCGAATCCTCGCGCCCACCCCGCGCTCGTGCGTGTTGGAATGAGGAGAAAGCGATCCAGGGGAGCGCGGTGAAGTAGACGAGATCGTCGCGGTCGTGGTTCGGGTCGAGGTCCCGGGCGGACCCTACGCGCGCCAGTTCGGCGACCGTCGCGGACACGAAATCCCGGAGTGAGTCGGCGTAGGCGTAGTAGCCGAAGCCGAACGTACCGTCTTCGCGGAGCACCGTAGAACCGCCATGAATCACGCTGTGCTCGATCACGCCGTCGCCGCGAAGCCTCAACCTGAAGGGTTCGAGCGCATTGAAGGCACCGAGCGCCAACCCCAGGGTGGTCGCAAAGAATCTCGCCGAGGGGTCTCGCGCTCTCAGCGCCTCCAGCGCGCTCACATCGACCTCCGCCGTAACGTTGAACGCGGGGTGCTCGTAGTCGCGGAAGAACTCGTAGTGGGCGCGGCGCGCCCACCGATCCAGATCGACAGAGTGCTCCATACCGTGAGGAGAACGGATTGGGGTCGGCTAGGCAAGGTGATCACCGGAACCTTGGAGGCCCGTCCGTGATTTCGTACGAAACCCACGATTACGGAGATGGAGAATGAATACCAAGGGCAAGACATGGCCGCAGCTCGTCTGGATTGGGCTCTTGAGCGTATCTGCCATCGCGTGCGCGGACTCGGCGACCGCTCCTGCTGAAGACACCGAACTGGAAGAAATCGTGCTGCCCTTGAGGGTTCATCTGCTTCGATCCTCACGGATCGGATCGCTGAACGCGCCACTCACGGTGGAGCAGGCTCAGACCCTGGTCCGCGACGTAAGCGAAGTTTGGGCACAGGGCGGTATCCGCTGGACCGTCGAGGGGTTGGTCGAGGAGGAGGCTGCGGTTACGGCGAACGTGGTGAGCGCGTTCAACGGAGTGACCGCGGTCGATTTCCCTGTCCTCCTGGAGGCAGTCGGGGGCGATCCCCGAGCAGCCGGTTGGGATGTGTACCTGGTACGCGACTTCGGGAACGCCGGGTTCGCCGGCGTCTACTTCAGCGGGACCGGCATGCTTTTCGCGAAACTAGCCGACCAAAACGGCGTCATCGACCTGGCCGACTTCGGAACGCGCGTCCTCTCGCATGAACTCGGGCATTCGCTGAGCCTGCAGCATGTGGCATGTCCGCCCGCAGGCAATCTCATGGCTCCGGGATGTCCAGGAGAGGTACGGACCCGGCTCACCGACGTCCAGGTGTCCGCGGCCCGCGCACAGGCTCAACGCGGCCGGCCGTTCTAGAGCCTCCCGTCCTTCTCCATCAGCCTTCTGGATCTCTAGATCCGACTCTGGATCCACTCCGGCGTGAAGCGCACGAGGTAGGCGCTCAGGATCGTGAACGACCCGGTCACAAGAAGGAGCCCGAGCAGAATGAGCAGCACTCCTGAGACCTTCTCCACGATCGGCAACAACATGCGGAAGCGGCTGAACGCTTTCAGGAAAACGTCCAGAGCCAGAGCCGACAACAGGAAGGGTATGGCGAGGCCCAGCGAGTAGACCGAAAGCAATCCCACTCCTGCCCACACGGTTTCCTGTGTGCCGGCCAGCGTGAGGATCGCGCCCAATACCGGCCCGATACAGGGAGTCCAACCCGCGCCGAACGCTGCCCCGATGCCCACCGTGCCCAGGTACCCGGCCGGCTTGTCATTCACGTGAATGCGCCTCTCCCGCATGAGAGGCGTAAGGCGGAAGATCCCGACCAGGTGGAGTCCGAGAATGATGATGACGACGCCACCGATCCGGGCGATCCATTCCTCCCAGTGCTTGAGGAAGACGCCCAGGAAGGACGCCGACGCTCCGAGCAGGATGAAGATGAGGCTGAATCCCGCCACGAAGAGGAGCGAGTGGATGAGCGTAGCCCGCCGGTCCACTCCCTCCTGCAGGTCTTCGAGCGACATCCCCGTGACGAAGGATAGGTAGCTGGGCACCAGCGGAAGCACGCACGGCGACAGGAACGAGAGTACGCCCGCCATGAGCGCCACGCCTAGAGTGACCGAGGTCACGGCGTGTCTCCCGGCTCGGGCAACGTCTCGATGCGGGCGCGGCGGCGGTGCGCGAGGGCACGCACAGCCATCACCACACCGATCCAGCCTAGGCCAACGGCCAAAGCCCAACCGATCACCACGGGGAAGAGCGCCGTCAGCACAGCACCGGCCAACACGATGACGGACACAGTCCCGAGTACGGTGCGGTCTTCTCGGCCGAGAGTGCGGCGTCCCGCGAGGGCACCACCAAACGTGGTTCCCGCTCGAACCAACTGAGCCATGTGCCATGGCGCGACGCTGGTGCCGGCCGCGATCATCGCCTCCAGTCGACTCGCGAGGGTTCCTTCCGGGTCCAGAGGCGATTGCGAATCATGGGGCAAGAGCGCACCCACGCTTTCCGATGTATGCACCGATTGACTCCCGGGGAGTACGATTTCAACTGAGGAGGCCAAGTCGGCCATGAACAGCCCCTCGAGCTGCCCAGCCAACGACGCATCCATAACGCCTACGTCGATCTCCCAGTTCCCCAGAAGACTGGCTGAGTTGAGGTTGCTGGACCCGACCCGGCACCACATGCCATCGGCGACCGAGGTCTTCGCGTGGATCATGGGCCCCTGCCACTCGAACAGCCTCACGCCCGCGTGCAGCAGCGGACGATACCCCCCCCTGGACAGGCTGCCTACCAACGGCCAGTTGTTCGTGGCGGGCACGAGAACCCTCACGTCCACACCTTGACGGGCTGCGGCCGCCAGTGCGTCTGACAGTGAACGGGGAGCCACGAAGTACGGATCGGTGATCCACAGGCGCTGCCGCACGCTGGCGGCGACGAACTGAAGCGTTCGCTGGACCCGCGCCCTCCAGGGCTCACCCTCGATGAGCCACACCGAGCAATCGCCCACTCTCTCAGCCGTCTCCGGGCCATCGGCGAGCTCCTCGGGGACCCGGTCGCCTTCCTCGCTCCAGATCCGCTCGAACGCCAGGGCCGCCTGCGCCGCGGCGGGGCCTCGGACCTCGAGGCCCGTATCACGCCATGGCGGCTCATCCCGCGTACCCGCCCATTCGATGCCGATGCAAAAGCCGCCTACGAAGGCGATGGTACCATCGACGCATACCAGCTTGCGGTGGTCTCTCTGCAGTACGCCCAGGGGATCGCGAACGCTGGGACGGTTGAACGCCCGTACCTCGACGCCGGCCGCACGGAACGGCTTCCAGTACTTACGAGGGGTAGCCCAACACCCGACCCAGTCGTACAGGACCCGGACCTGTACACCGTCACGCGCCTTCCGGACCAGCACTTCACGGAACTTGCGTCCGACTCGGTCGTCACGCAGAACATAGTTCTCGAAGTGGACGAAGCGCTGCGCGGCCTCGATGGCCTCGAGCCAAGCGGAGAACGTCGACGGGCCGTCGAACTGAAGGCTCACGGCGTTGCCCCGGATCTCGGCGGAGCCCGTGACCCGCTCGAGTGCGGCCCTCGAGAACTCGCCGTCCGGCGGCTCGACCGACCTAACGAGGGAAGACTTTGCCATCAGGGCAGTTGCTGCGCGGCAAAGCGGTACGCGATCAACTTGAAGACCCGTTTGGCATGATGGATCGCCCCTACCCGTGAGGGAGCTTCAGACCGAGTCGATCGGGCAGGTGAGGCCATCTCGGGGCAGTGCTACGCCCGCCGAGTGGCACTCATGGCAGAGTCCGTAGATCTCGAGCTTGTGCCGCGTCGGCTTGAAGCCGTGCTCGGCGGTCACCAGCGCCTCGATCCGATGTACGCCCGAGTGCTGGAATTCGATGACCGTGCCGCAGTGGAGACAGATGAGGTGCTCATGGATGGGCTCGCGAGAGAGGCGGTGCTCGTAACGCTTGAACCCCTCCCCGAAGTCGTGCTCGCCGACGAGATTGCTCCTCACCAACAGGTCCAGCGTCCTGTAGATCGTGGCCTTGCCGATTCGCTCGCCCGCGGCGCGCACCTCACGCTCGATGTCGTCGACCGAGAGATGCTCGCCCGACGAGAACACGACCTCCGCCACGACCTCACGCTGGTGCGTCACGGGCAGGCCCTGCTCACGCAGATAGCGGCTGAACAGCCTGACGTACGCGTCGGCCTCAGTCGTAAGGTTCACGATTCCTCTGTGGTCTCCAGCAGTACCGGATCGAACTCTTCCATCAATGCTTCGAATTTACCCGTGTCGCCCCCGATCTCCACCACTTTAGGCTCACCGAGGTCGATGTCGCTCCGACGCACGACGCCCTCCATGACGTGGGGAAGCCGATCTGGAGGTGCCACTCCCTCCTCCGAAAGGCCCCGATCAACCCGCAGCTCCGTACCCGTTTGTTCCGCGGAATACCTGGCCGTAATCAGCCTTCTCCTGCCCTGCTCCGCAAAGCATCCGGCGGCCACCAGCCCCCATTCCTTCCGCCCCCTGATGAGGGGTGGAAAAATCCATAGCTGGTCTATTTCCTCGGGCCCCAGGCGCCTGCCCAACTCCTGGAGGGTCCTGGGAAGGGCTTCCGGTACTCCAGGTCCAACATCCCTACTCAAGATACTTCACTCCTGGCTATCGGTTCCGGTTGGTGAGCCGGTATTCTCCACGGCCTGGCGGGTCGCTTCGACGACCTCGCCCCGGACACTCTCGAGCGGCCCCGCCACCAGTGCACCCGCCGCACGCACATGCCCTCCACCTCCAAATCGGCGGGCCAGCTCATTCACATCCACGGGTCCATTGGAGCGGAACGACACCTTGGTCGTGTTCGCCCTGGTCTCGCGGAAGAGAAGGGCCACCTTCACGCCTTTGATGGAGCGCGGATAATCCACGATGTTCTCGAGATCATCGGGGACCGCTCCGAGCTCCTTGTACGCCTTCGCCGGGACGGTCACCCAGGCCACTCCGGAGTCGCCATCGACCTCGAGATGCGCCAGCGTGTGCCGGAGCAGTTGGAACCGCCGAAGCGGTACGTCCCCGAAGACCTCGCGGTGCATCACATCGGGCTCCACGCCTCTCCCGATCAGCTCGCTTACCACGTGGTGGCACCGAGCCGTGGAGTTGCTGAAGCGAAAGCCCCCTGTGTCCGTCAGAATCGCAACGTACATTCCGCGCACCGCCTCTTCGGACCACGGGCCGCCCGCCACCGACAGGATGTCGAACACCATCTCGCCGGTGGCCGAGGCATCGGTGGCCCGGAACAACACACCCTCGATCGGCTCGTCACCCTCGGGGTGGTGATCGATCACTACGGTGGGCAGTGCCTTGATGAGCGGTCGTGTGCGCCCGATGCGGTGCTTTTCTCCGGTATCCAACACAACCGCGATGTCCGCCTCCTCGCAGAGCTTCGCGCTCTCCGGAGCGGCAGCATCCACGATCCACGAAGAATCGTTCAGTAGAAACCGGAAGCGGTCGGGGAAAGGCGTGGGGTTTACGATCCAGGCCTCGATCCCTCGGGTCCTGAGCCACGAAGCGAACGCCACCTGGGATCCGGCGCCGTCGCCGTCGGCGTTCAGATGGGTGGTGAGGATCGCTCGCTTGTTCCCCTCCAAGGCGGCGAGCACCCCATCGATGGCCTCGAGCCGATCTTCGGGCGTGCGGTAGGTCATGCGCGCGGGATGCTCCTTCCATGGCGGATAGCCGGGTCGTTCGCGGCTGAAGTGTCCGTCATTTGCCCTCGGGTCGCAAGGCCCCGCCGGGCCTCAGGGAAGGCGTTTCCGGACCTTCGCCCAGGTAGAGGCCAGGTGAACGATCCACGGAGTGGTCACTCCCCGTACACGGGACCGGCCAAGCGCCTCGAGGAGGGCGACGGGCTCGTTGGGGTGGGGAGCGACCTCTACGAACGCACCGGCGACCTCGTCCACGGTGTGCGCGTCGGATCCGGCTCCACGGGCTCGCCCCCACCGCTCTGCCAATAGCTCGGCCGGACCGTTGAGCCTTCCGGGATGGAGGCGCGCGTTGAACACTTCGACGACGTCCACGTTGGGCATGAGCTTCTCGGCGTACTCTCGGGAGGCACCCTTGCCGCTCGCGTACGGGTGTGGAAGATAGACCAATCCACCCTGCTCCCTGATACGTCTACAGGTCTCGGCGGCCGGCGTGCCTTTGGGGATTTGCTCTCGAAGGTAGAGACCGATTATGTCGATCCCCTCTGCGGTCTTCACTTCCTCCCCCGCAATCACCTCGTCGGGATACCGGGCGGCCATCACCAACGCCACGTCCAAACGGTTGTGATCCGTGATGGCGATTCGCTGGACGCCACGCGCCCGGGCTCGGGCGAGCACGGCTTCAGGATCCGCGAGGCAGTCGAACGAGGAAGACGTGTGCATATGGAGATCCATGCGCACACGGCCACCCGCGGGCTCGTGCAAATCCGTCTTCGGGAGGCCCGCCCGGATCTCGCCGAGCAGGAGGTGGGCACGCTCGGCGAGATCCTCCAGGGTGCCGGCGTTCACGAGCACACGGTCCGCGCGACCGCGTTTTTCCTCGGAGGAAAGCTGAGCGGCCATTACGCGCCGGGCGTCGTCCTCCGACATCCCCCGAATATGTATCAGGCGGTGGAGACGCTCGTCGTCGGGCGCATCCACGACGACGGTGACGTGGAAGTCTGCCTCCAGATCCGCCTCGAACAACAACGGCACTTCCGAGACCACCAGGTCCGCATGTTTCTCATGCTGAGCCCGCATCCATCGATCGCGCAGCGTCCAGATCCGGGGGTGGAGGATGCTCTCGAGACGTTGCCTCGCGCCCTGGTCCCGAAAGATCACGCCGCCAAGCGCATCGCGGTCGAGCGAGCCGTCCGGAGCGAGCACCTCGGCACCGAACGCCTCCACCACCGCCGCCAACCCCGTAGTCCCGCGAGCCACCACGTCCCTGGCAAGTGTATCGGCGCTGACCACCGGAAACCCCGCCTCCCGCCAAACATCCGCCACGACGCTCTTGCCCGAAGCCACGCTTCCTGTGAGGCCGACCGAGATCATTGGGCGCGGTCCTCGGGCGCCGGCACGGCACGTTGGGTCAGGCGCTGCTCGACGTACCACCCGAGGAGGAGGAGTCCGAGCACGAGGACGAGGGCGATGCCCACGCCGAACCTCCTACTGGCCCACTCCCACCCCACGTTCGTGACCAACGCCACACCGAGCGCACCGATGGACCACCCGATCACGCCAAGCACGTCGAACAGGAGGAAGCGTCCGTAGGTGATCTTTGTCGAGCCGGCTACGAGCGGCATCAGCGTGCGGACGAAGGGCACCAGGCGAGACATCGAGATCGCCAGACCCGGATATTTCTTGAGCAGAGCGCGCGCGCGGCCCTCCTGCCTGCGTCCGGCCCGTTCCAAGCGGGCCGGCGCCCGTAGGATCCGGCGGCCACCCGTGCGACCGATCCAAAAGCCCACGGAATCACCTAGCAGGGCGCCGGCCACCGTAACGGCGGTCAGCACCCATAGGGAGAAGCCGCCCTGGAGGGCAACGGCCATCGCGATGATGATGGTGGGTTCGGCCGGCACGAGGAGGCCCACGATGAGCGCCGTCTCGGCAAAAGTCATCGCCAGGACCAGCCACGGCCCATAATGGACGACGATTTCCGTGATCCACGAGAGCATCAGCCTAGGCCGTTAGCCGCGGGCGGATCGTTGAAGGTGGAGATATGAAGAGGGTCTGCGAGGGAGGACGACGGGAGGACGACGGGTGGCGCCTAGCGTCGGCGCCAGCTCCTCCGAACGGCCTGGAACCGGATGTCGTCCTCGGTGCCCCGTTCCTTGTCCGGCCCGTACGAGATGAGCGCGAGCGAGTCGGCCCACGAATAGAACTGATAGACATTGCCCCATGGGTCGACAGTACTCTCGTCCGGGAAATTATCTTCGAGCCATCTGAGCCATCGGCGGCGGCTTGGGAGTTCTCGGCCGATTTGGTCGTAACGGAGCAACTCATAGCTGATTTCGCGCATCTCGCTGTTGGCAACACGCGTCAGAACAGGCGTGAGCACTGGCATGGCCTTGTCGATGATGGCCTGGCGGCTGTCCGGAAAATACAGCGCGGCGGAAATTCCGAGGAGGATCATCAAGATTACTCGTCCCACACTACCCTCTCTCCCCGCGCCAGATCACGCATCCCCGATGCCCAGCGCAAGTATCTCCCCAGTTCGTCGATCGGCGGAACGGTCGCGGGATCGCCGTACGCCGTTTCCATCCGCCATCTCATGTACGAGCGAGGCGGGATGGGAAGAAAGGGCGGTCGGCGGTACCAAGCCCTGGCCCTGAACGTCCATGCCATGCGTAACAGCCCAGGCAGTAGAGTGGGCCTCGACAACGCAGCCCTCATAAGCCTTACGTACAACGGCCCTCACCGGTTTCCGCCGGTACGATCTTGTAGAGATGGGAAATAAACATTTGTCTTGAAAATAGTTTGCCATCCTCCTCTCCACAACGATGTTGTACGAGGAGGGGCGCATCTTGGTGCCTCGCGGGTATCCGGCAACCCGTAGACACTCCAGGAGAATGGCCGTGGCCAACCGCCTCTCGACGGAATCGAGCCCCTACTTGCTTCAGCACGCCGACAACCCTGTGGATTGGTATCCATGGGGCGAAGAAGCGCTGAAACTATCTCGCGATACCAACCGGCCGATCTTCCTGTCGATTGGCTACTCCGCCTGTCACTGGTGCCATGTCATGGAGCGGGAATCCTTCGAGGATGAGGTCACGGCGACCCTCATGAACGAGGGCTTCGTCAATATCAAGGTCGATCGAGAGGAACGTCCCGACCTCGACTCGATCTACATGCGGGCCGTACAGGCCATGGTCGGGCAAGGCGGTTGGCCGCTCACCGTCTTCCTCACACCCGACGGAGTACCGTTCTTCGGAGGCACCTACTTCCCTTCCGAGCCCCGGCAGGGCATGCCCGCATTCAGGCAAGTCCTCGCGGGGGTACGGCACGCGTACACGACCCGCCGCGAGGAGATCACCAAGGCAGGCACCGAACTGTTGGCAACGCTGCGATCCAATCGGACCGAGCCCGACGAGGGGACCTCAGAATCCGGATTCATGGGGTCGAACGGCGAGTGGGGAGCCATCCTCGACAACGCCTCTCGCGGCCTGGAGGCCACCGCCGACCCCAGGTACGGGGGATTCGGAGGGGCACCGAAATTCCCGCAGCCGGTCAACCTGGGCTTTCTCCTTCAAAGGCACGCGTCCACTGGCCAGGCGTCGACGCTCGGCGTCGTAACCAACGCGCTCCGTCACATGGCCCGTGGGGGCATCCGGGATCACTTGGGGGGAGGATTCCACCGTTACTCGGTCGACGCATACTGGCTCGTGCCGCATTTCGAGAAGATGCTCTACGACAACGCCCTACTTTCCCGGCTCTACGTCAATGCGTTCCAGGTGACGCGTGACGAGGAGTTCCGGTCGGTGGCAGAGCATACGCTCGACTATGTGCTGCGTGACCTACGCTCACCGGCCGGGGCGTTCTACTCGGCTCGAGACGCCGACTCGGAGGGTGAGGAAGGCCTGTTCTACGTTTGGACACCGGACGAGATCGAGGCGCTGCTCCCCGCCCGGGACGCGCGGCTCTTCCAACGGTGCTACGCGGTCGATCGCCAGGGGAACTTCGAGGGGCGGAGCATTCTCTATCTGCCACACGATCTCGCGGCCGTGGCCCGCTCGGAAGAGGTGCCGCTCAGCGAGTTGGAGTCCGTGCTCGCCAGTGCCCGGCAAGTTCTGCTCACCGCGCGGAACCGGCGGGAGAATCCGCTGTTGGACGACAAGGTGTTGGCGAACTGGAACGGACTCGCCTTGCGGGCCTTCGCGGAGGCCGGTGGCGCGCTGGGGCGTGAAGACTACACGTCCGCCGCGAGCGAGGGCCTCGATTTCATCCTGAGTGAGATGCGCAGCGAGGGCACGCTCTTCCATGTGTATGCGGGCGGCCGTGCGTACGTGCCGGGGTTCCTCGATGACTACGGTGCCATCGGCAACGCACTCATCACGCTCTACGAGACGACCCTGGAGCCCCGCTGGCTGGAGGAGATCCGCTGGGCGGCGGAGCAGGTGAGCGGACGTTTCTGGGACGAGGACGATGACGTGTTCTACGATACGGCGGAGGATGGTGAACCGCTGGTCATTCGCCCTCGCGATCCTACGGGGAGCGTGACGCCCTCCGGCATGTCGCTGGCAGTAGAGCTGCTCCTCAGGTCCGCCTGGCTCTTCGACGACGATCGCTGTCGAAACATCGCCCACCGTGCCATGAGAACCGAGGCCGTCGGCATGAGGCGCTTCCCCTCAGCGTTCGGAGGCCTGCTGGCGGCGGTGGACCGCCACACCACATCGCCCGTCGAGGTCGCCATCGTAGGCGATCGGGAAGAACCGGCCACGAAGGCCCTGTTGCGTGTGGTCCTCACCCGCTATCTGCCGAACAGATTGGTCGCGGGCCGCGCTCCGGACGATGAGCTGCCCACCGGAATCGCCCTGCTCCACGACCGAGGACAAGTGGATGGCCGACCCACAGCCTACCTATGCGAAGGCTTTGCGTGCCGGACGCCCGTTACCGAGCCTGCTTCGCTGGCCGAACAGCTCGATGGTCTCCGCTGACGGACTCGGGTTGGCCGCCTCACCTCTCCCTGGCTATTTTCACTTGTTCCGCTCCCTCTGGCCGACGGGTCGGGGGGCGCCCCATTTGACGGACACGTCCCCCAAGCCGTAGTCGATGCCAACCAAGACGACCGAAATGGGCTCCGGCCGAGACCTCATGGGCCTCAACGCCAGCACGTTGGTGCGGTGGTATAGAACCATGGTCACCTCCCGCGCCCTGGACGACCGTGAGATCAACCTCAAGCGCCAGAACAAGATCTTTTTCCAGATCTCAGGCGCCGGCCATGAAGCCATCCAGGTAGCTCTCGCCGAGCATCTGCGAAGCGGGCAGGACTGGTTCTACGTGTACTACCGGGACCGTGCCCTGACGCTGGCCATGGGGCAGACTCCGCTGGACCATCTGCTTCAAGGGGTCGCGGCCCACGACGACCCGAGCAGCGGCGGCCGGCAGATGCCGGCGCACTACGGGGACGTTCGCTACAATATCGCGAGCACGTCGTCCCCCACGGGTACCCAGTTCCTCAACGCCGTAGGCACGGCCGAGGCGGGCTATCGTGCCGCGCGCATCCCGGGTGCTGAAGCCCACGTAAAGGGAGTACACGGCGACGAGGTGGTGTTGTGCTGCGCCGGGGACGGAACCACCTCGGAAGGAGAGTTCTGGGAGGCCCTCAACACCGCATGCAACCTTAAGCTGCCCGTGGTCTTCCTCATCGAGGACAATGGGTACGCGATCTCAGTACCCGTGGAGGTCAACACTGCCGGCGGCAGCATCTCGCGGATCGTAAGGGGATTCCCCGACCTGCACATCGTGGAGTGCGACGGCACCGACCTCCTGGAGAGCTACCAGGCTGGCGCCGAGGCGGTCGGCTATTGCCGCGCCCGCCGAGGACCGGCCCTGATTCACGCGCACACCACGCGGCCGTATTCGCACTCCATGTCCGACGACGAGAGGTCCTACAAGTCCGAGGAGGAGCGCGAGGCGGAAGCCGCTCGCGATCCGCTGGTCCTGGCCCGGAAGCTGCTCATCGACGAAGGGCTGGCCACCCCCGACGCCCTCGACTCGATGGTCGCGGAGGTCACCGACGAGGTCGCTCGGGCCGCCGAGGAGGCGCTCACACACGCGCAGCCGAAGGTGGGCACGGTGATGCGCCACCTCTATTCGGAGGAGGTCGATCCCACGGGCCCGGACTTCGACACCGAGGACTCGCCCGCGTACGGGGACGACCGCCAGCTGACGGTGGTCGACCTGCTCAACGCGTGCTTGGCCGACGAGATGGAGCGCGACCCGCGAATCGTCCTGTTCGGGGAGGATGTGGCCGACGCCTCGCGCGAGGAGGTGCTCGAGGATGTGAAGGGCAAGGGCGGCGTCTTCAAGGTGACACACGGGCTTCAAGCGCGGTTCGGCGGCGACCGGGTGTTCAACACGCCGCTCGCAGAGGCGAACATCGTGGGACGGGCGGTAGGAATGGCCATACGAGGGCTCCGTCCCGTGTGCGAGATCCAGTTCTTCGACTACATCTGGCCGGCATTCCACCAGATCCGCAACGAGCTGGCCACCATGCGCTACCGGTCGAACAACACCTACTCCGCGCCGGTGGTGATCCGGGTCACGTACGGCGGTTACTTGAAGGGCGGCGCCATCTACCACTCACAGACCGGCGAGACGATCTTCACCCACACCCCGGGACTGCGAGTGGTGCTGCCCTCGAACGCGGAGGACGCCAACGGACTGCTTCGTACCGCGATCCGCTGCGACGACCCCGTCATCTTCCTGGAGCACAAGCACCTCTATAGGCAGGTCCACAACAAAGGCCGGTATCCCGGGAAGGACTTCATGATCCCCCTCGGCAAGGCCAAGGTGGTCCGGGAAGGCGCGAGCCTGACCATCGTTGCGTGTGGCGCGCTTGTGAAACGCTCGACGGACGCGGCCAGGACGGCCGCCGAAGAGCACGGCATTGACTGTGAGGTAATCGATCTACGCTCACTGAGCCCCCTAGACATGGACACGATCGCCAACTCCGTGAAGAAGACCGGCAAGGTGATCGTCGCTCACGAGGACTCACTCTCCTGGGGAATCGGCTCCGAGATCGTGGCCAGGATCGCCGACGATCTGTTTCCGTGGCTGGACGGCCCCGTGCGGAGGGTCGCTTCGCTGGATACGTGGGTGGCCTACGCTCCCGACCTGGAGGAGGTCATACTTCCCCAACCCAAGGACGTGCTCGACGCCATCATCGATCTGGCGGGCTTCTAGGGCCCGACCTTCGGCGGCCGGGCGGGAAGAACTGGTCAGTATTTCGTAAGCGAGGGGTCGATGTCGTCCGCCCAGGCCAACACCCCTCCGCGTAGGTTGTGGGCTCGCGTAAGTCCCGAGGCCAGGAGCGTGCGCACCGCCGTAGCGCTGCGCTGGCCTGAGCGACAGTAGACCACGACTTCACGGTCGGTGGGGATTTCATCGAGGCGGTCTTCCAACTCTCCGAGGGGGATCAGGACCGCGCCGCCCGGCTCGAGGTTGGCGATGTCCCACTCGTACGGTTCGCGCACATCGAGAAGGAAGGGCGGCTCCGCGGTGGCGAGGCGCTCGGCCAACTCGCTGGGATCGATCTCGGAGATCTCGTCGGGTACCATTGCGGTCTCGGCGGCGTCCGGCGCACCACCGGAGCGCAGCCCACAGAAGTCTTCGTAATCGATGAGGCCGGTCTGGGTCGGCTCGTCTCCGCAGATCGGACATTCGGGATTTCGGCTGAGCGCCATCTCCCTCCAGCTCAGGTCGAGCGCGTCGAAGATCAGCAAGCGGCCGGCCAGAGACTCGCCTTTTCTCAGGATCAGCTTGATGGTCTCCAGCGCTTGGAGTGATCCCACGACCCCGGGCAGCACGCCGAGCACTCCGCCTTCGGCGCAGTTGGGCACGAGTCCCGGCGGAGGAGGCTCACGGAAGAGACACCGGTAACACGGGCCTCCTTTCACCGCGAAGACCGAGACCTGACCCTCCCAGCGGAAGACAGATCCGTACACGTTGGGCTTTCCCAGAAGAACACAGGCGTCGTTGACCAGGTAGCGCGTCGGAAAGTTGTCGGTCCCGTCCACTACCATGTCGTACGGCTCGATGATCTCCAACGCGTTGTCGCTGGTCAGTCGCGTGGCGTGCGGCACCAGCTCGACGTGCGGATTGATATCCGAGAGCCGGTCACGCGCGGAGTCGAGCTTTGCGCGGCCGACGTCACTCGTGCCGTGCAGGATCTGCCGCTGGAGGTTGGTGGCGTCCACTTCGTCGAAGTCGACGAGCCCCAATGTGCCGACCCCCGCGGCCGCCAGATAGAGGGCCACGGGCGAACCCAAGCCACCCGCGCCGACCACCAGGACTCGGGCTGCCTTGAGCCGCTCCTGGCCTTCGACGCCGACTTCCGGCAACACCAGATGGCGCGCATAGCGGACCATCTCTTCTCGCGTGAGTCCCGGGCGGGACGATTCTGTGTCTGAAGACGGCAAGGTAGCCCCTGGTGAACGTGGATCTCGGACCATTCGTTTCCTGGAAATGGGCTCGTGCAACCCTTCAGCCCCTCACGGTGCCGCCACCACCCACCCACCGCGGGCCGTCAGTTGGAACCTCGCCGCCTCCGTCATGAGCTCGTCGACCA
>JBGMRK010000013.1:0-14883 GCA_048061375.1 Longimicrobiales bacterium
GGTTTCGATCCGGCGTTCGGCGCCCGGCCCATCAAGCGCGCGATCCAGCGGCGGGTACAGGATCCGCTCGCGCTCTACCTTCTCGAGGAAGAGCTTCCGGCGGGCACGGGAATCGTCGCTTCGCTCAACGAACAGGGCGACGGGCTGCGGTTCGATCCCCGGCCCCGGCCGGTACCGGCGGCTACGTCGTAGGGTGCTTGACCCTCGAAGTCCGCTCGGGTATGCTCCGGTGGTTTCTATCCCCCTGTCTCTTGGAACAGGACGGAATCGGTGAGGCGAGTCCTACTTCTTTCGCTGGCTGCCCTACTCGTGTCGGGATGTGCCAGCAGTCGTGTCCGAACCAATCAGCCTGCTTCCGTCGCTCCCCAACTCGCGGTTGAGCGATTCCTCCAGGCCGTCAACGCGCGTGATCTCGTGTCGATGTCTCGCATATTCGGCACGACCAGTGGACCCATCGGCGACACCGGGAGTACGTTCGGCTGCTTCTGGAAGAAGATCTCCGTCATCGTCGGCGGGGACTCATGCGTAAAGTGGCGGGACGTCGAGTTGCGAATGGACGTGATCTCCGAAATCCTGAGCCATGAGGACTACCGGATCACGTCCGAGCGGTCGGTTGCGGGCAGGGATGTGCGAACCATCCGACTGGGTGTCACCCTCGTGAAGAGCGGCGGCCGGAGGATACCGGACGTCGGCTTCACACTTGTGCCGGCCGGAGGCTCTCGCTGGTTCCTGCAGGAGATCGAACTTGTGAAGATCACGAACAGTGGGTGACCGTCACTCCTGAACGAGCTCGACCAACACACCGCCCGTACTCTCAGGATGGAGAAACGCGACTCGATGGCCGCGTGCGCCCGGGCGGGCTTGCTCATCGAGCAAACGCACTCCGGACTCTCGATACCTGGCGAGCGCCTCGGAGATGTCAGGCACCCTGAACGCGATGTGGTGTAGCCCTGCTCCGCGGCTCTCGATGAACCGGGCCACCGACGTGTCCGGGCCGCGCGGTTCGATGAGCTCGAGCGAGCCGACGAACGCTACATTGACGCCCTGACCGGAGAGTTCCTCGACCCGGGAACAGGTCTGGTCCATCAGGAGTTCGAAGGTCGGCGCGGCATCCTTGATGGATGCCACGGCGATTGCGATGTGGTCGACCGTAAGACCGTCCATAAGCGACGTTGTAGAAAAGATGAGTGAGGGATCGGTAATCCGCCTTCGCCGACCCGTATGACCGTCGGCGGATGCTAGCATCCGCCGCTTTTGCGGACAAGGAGATTCTTGCATGACCGAGAATGACACCGTGGTTACGATCACGGATGACAACTTTGCCGAGACTGTAGAGGGCACTGAAGGTCTCACAATGATCGATTTCTGGGCTACGTGGTGTGGACCCTGCAGGATCGTCGCGCCCATCGTGGAGCAGCTGGCGGACGAGTACGGGGAGAAAGGCCTGAGCGTGGGCAAGCTGGACGTGGACCAGAACCCTCATGTGGCCGCGCGCTTCGGGATCCGCTCGATCCCGAGCATTCTTTTCTTCAAGGATGGCGAACACGTCGATACCGTCGTGGGCGCCGTGCCGAAGCCGCACCTGGAAGCCAAGGTCGAGGAGCACCTGTAACACCGGCGAAGGCGCCGGTTAGTAGGGGGTCGGCCGGGGGGAGCACACAAATCCGGGCTGGTCCGCATGTTCCCACCCATGCATGGCCGGTATAATTCGGGCATGGGTACCCTCTACATCGTAAGCACTCCGATCGGCAACCTGGAGGACGTGACCGCCCGTGCGGCGCGCGTCCTCGGTGAGGTTGCGGCCGTGCTGTCCGAAGACACGCGGCGCACCGGCATCCTGCTCAAGCATCTGGGCGTAAGGACGGCCCTCTTTTCACTCCACGAGCACAACGAGGCGTCTCGCGTCGACGCTGTGCTCGCGCGACTCGACGGTGGAGACGATCTAGCCCTCGTCTCGGACGCCGGCACTCCGCTGGTGTCCGATCCGGGCGCCCGGCTGGTCGAGGCTGTCGTGGGGGCCGGTCATGATGTCGTGCCCGTGCCCGGGCCATCGGCCGTCATGGCTGCCTTGGTCGGGTCGGGCCTTGCCGGAGACGGGTTCACGTTCTTGGGCTTCGCACCCCGAAAAGGGAAGGAGCGAACGGCCTTCTTGGAGCGCATGGCCGATACGGCTCACCCTACGGTCAGCTTCGAGTCGCCCGAGCGTCTCGCGGCGCTTCTGCGAGATCTGGCCGAGATCTGCGGTGAGAGCCGGCGGGTGGCTGTTGGGCGTGAACTGACGAAACTCTACGAAACATTCTTTCGCGGAACCTTGGCCGACGCGGCTTCCTATTACGATGAGTCGCCACCGCGAGGTGAAGTCACGGTCGTGCTGGAGGGTGGCGAGCTATCCGGAAAGCCGGATGCGGCCGATACCGAGGCGGCCCGTATACTGGCAGGCGCGCTCATGGATCGAGGCCACAAGTCGAGCCAGGCGGCTCGAGAGGTGGCGCGCCGGCTCAGGCTTCCGCGGAACCTTGCGTACGAGATCGTGCAGTCCCTCACCGACCCACCTAAGGGGCCCGATTCGTGAGCCTGATCCTCATGACTTCGTTGATGCTGGTGCTGCCCGGGGGCAGTGCGCCGAAGTCCGACTCCATCCTCACCGTGGGCCGTCTTCAATACGACGGAGGTGGCGATTGGTATGCCAACCCCTCCTCGCTACCCAACCTGCTGGCGGCGATACGGGAGCGCACCGGCCTCCCCACCTCACGTCGCGAGGTTGCTCTCAGGCCGTTGGATCCCGCGCTCAGGGACTATCCGTTCCTTTACATGACAGGACACGGGAATGTGCGGTTCACGGAAGATGAGCGGGCTGCCTTACGGGAGTATCTCCTCTCGGGCGGATTCTTGCACGCGGACGACAACTACGGGATGGACGAATCTTTCCGGCGTGAGATCACTGCGATATTCCCCGACCGCGAGCTCGTCGAGCTTCCGGCGCACCATCCGGTGTTCCACGTCGTTTACGACTTCCCGGAAGGGCTGCCCAAGATCCACGAGCATGATGGCGGGCCACCCCAGGCCTTCGGGATCTTCAACGGTGGCCGGCTCATGGTGTTTTACAGCTACGAGTCGGACCTCGGGGACGGCTGGGAGGACGAGGGCGTGCACGACGACAGTAGCGAGATTCGTGAGGCGGCCATCCGGATGGGCGTCAACCTCTTCGTCTACGTGTTGAGCCAGATCACTCCGTGAGTCCGGTATCCTCCGGCCTGACCGGCCTGTTCGAGCGCCTGCGCCGCCATATCCTGAAGCGCGCCGTCTTTGCGTTGGGCCTCTGGGTGGCCGTTGGGGCCGGTGGCATCTTGGTCCTGACATGGATCCTCGCGGGCCCGGCTGGGTGGACGCAGGGCACCGCCGGGCCCCTGATGCTGGACGCCGCGCTCGTCTCCCTCTTGGCGGTGGCCGCGGCGCTGTACGCACTGGCACCGGCCCGGTGGGTGCGGGAGCGCCGACTGGCCGATGCGGTCGAGGACGCGGCGAGCCTTACGGCCGGAACGCTACTTGGCTCGCTCGAGTTGGCGAGAGGACTGCCGGTCGGGGTTTCTGCGAGCTTGTCGGAACGGGCGCAGAGGCGGGTCCTCGACCGACTCGAAGGTTCGGACGCCGATCTGGCGGGGCACCTGGGCGCTCGGGTGCGCCACTGGTTGAGGAACGGCCTTGGGGGCGTCGCCGTCATGGGGCCGCTGGTCGTGATACTGACACTGGCATCGCCCTCCCGCACGGCATACGCCTGGGGAGGACTGCTGCACCCGTTTTCGCTCCTGGCCCGTCCGGTGCTGCCTGCGATTTCGGTCATTCCGGGCTCCACCGAGGTGCTTCGGGGTGCACCGGTATCCGTGCAGGTCAGCGCGCCGGGGCGTGAGACCGTCAGCCTCAACTGGCAGGCGGCCGGTGACATCGCTCGTTGGGAGACACGGCCAATCGTGACAGGTGACGTGGCCGGCTTCCTGTTCCCGGCCGTGTCGGTCGAGGTGGAGTATTGGGCAGAGGCTCCCGATGGTGCTCTGAGCGAGGTCTACACGATCACCCCCGTGGATCCACTTCTGGTGAACGACGTGCGCGTGTCCCTGTCGTTTCCGCCCCACACCGGCCGATTTCCCGAGGAGTACCGGGGAGAGGTTCCACCGCTCGAGATTCCGAGGGGGAGCCGCATCCGCATCAGCGGGAGGGCCAGTCGGCCGCTTGCCGCGGCGAGCCTGGTTGCGGTTCTCGAGGACGGAAGCGACAGTGGCCGGGCGGCCACGTTCCAGGTGGACGGCGCCACGTTCGCCGCTGACTGGACTCCCACCTCCGGCGGCCGTTTCCGGTGGTCTTTCACGGACGATGAGGGTGGCCCGGCCGAGATCGTGCCGGAACCGCTCGATCTGACCCTGGTGGGAGACGCCGTACCCGACATCGCGATCCTGCTTCCCGGGCGGGACACGGTGCTTCCGCTCTCCTTACGACAGCCCCTCGTCATCGAGGTCGGGGACGACTACGGAGTGGACCGAATCGAACTCGTGGTCTACCGAGTCACGGGGTTCGGCGAGCGCATGGACCCCGTGGTGCAGGGCCTCGCTCTGGGTGGGACCCAGGGTACCCTCGTGCGGCCCCTCATGGACTTCTCGCGCTGGGAGCTGCTCCCCGGCGACACGATTCGGTACCTGGCTCGTGCCGTGGACAACGCGCCGAGCGCCCAGGTCACCGAGACGCCCGAGTACGTACTGCGCATGCCGACTGCCGCCGAGCTTCGTCGTGAGGCACAGGGCCGCCTCGAGGAGGAGGCCGACGAGCTGGAGACCCTGAGCGAACGGGCCGCCCGCGAAGCGGAGGCTACGCGGGATCTGGAGCGCCACGCCGCTGGAAAATCCAAGGAACGTAGCCCACGCCGGACACCGCGGGCCGACGAGGAAGACCGGATCGGCTTCGAGGAGCGTGAGCAGGTCGGCCAGTCCGTCGAGCGCCAAGAGGAAATGGTGGCCGAGGTCGATTCCCTGACGGCGGCGCTCGAGGAGCTGGCTCGAGAGATGGAGGCGGCCGGCCTGAGCGATCCGGAGCTGGGGCGCAGCCTGCAGGAGCTCCAGGAGTTGCTCGGAGAGATCGCCTCCGAAGAGTTGCGGGAGCGGTTGGACGAGCTCCAGCGGAGCCTCGGCGAATTAGATGCGCGCAGGGTTCGGGATTCGCTCCGGGAGCTGAGCGAGGACCAGGAGGGGTTCAGGCGCCGGATCGAGGAGGCGCTTGAACGCTTCCGGCGCGCTGCGATGGAGCAGGATTTCCGCGCTACGGCCGCGGAAGCCGATGAGCTCGCCCAGCAGGAGCGCGCGCTCGCCGACGCTCTCGAGGAGGGTGAAAGCCCGGAGCTCAGAGCCCAGCAGCAAGAAGCTTTGAACGAACGGGCCGAGGACCTGCAGGATCGCATGGAGCGGCTTGCGGAGCGCCTTGCGAAGGCTGGGGAGCGGGACGCCGAGGAGTCCGTCCAGCAGGCCGGTGACCGGACCGAGCGGGCTCGACGGCACATGGGCGAGGCTGCGGATCAGGCGCGCCGGGGAGATCCGCAAGAGGCGGGAGAGTCGGCCGAGACGGCAGCCGAGGAGCTCGAAAGGGTGGCCGAGCAACTAGAGAGCGCCCAGGCCGAGATGGCGCAGCGCATGATGGACGCCATGCGCCAGGTCCTGGAACAGACCGCCGGGGACGCGCTATCCCTCGCCCGAGAGCAGTCGGACGTGCGGGAGCGGATGCGAGGGGCCAGCCAGAAGACCACGGCGGTGCTTCGCGGCGACGAGGCGGCCATCCTCCAGGGAGTGCGCAACATGGCGGACAACCTCTCCGTGATGGCACAGGCGGCCCAATCCGATAGTCGCGGCCTCTCCACGAAGATCGGCGAAGCCATGGAGGCGCTCCAGCGCACCGTCGATGCGATGGAGGGACAGCGCGGACAAGCGCCATCGCCCTTGTCGACCTCCCAGTCGGTCGTGGAAGCGCTCAACCAGGTCGCGCTCCTGGCCATGGCCGGTGCTCAGCAGGCGGGCCAGTCGGGGCAGGGCAAGGGTGCGGAGCAGCTCATGGAGCAACTCGAACAACTGGCCAAGGAGCAGGGCTCGCTCAACAACCAGACCGGGCAACTCATGCCCATGCAGTTGGGTGAACGGGCTATGAGACGGCAGCTCGAGCGGATCGCGCGGGGTCAGGGCGGCGTGGCCGACGAGCTGCAAGACCTCTCGGACCAGCCGGGCTCGGAAGACCGGGCGCTCGGTGACCTGCAAGCCCTCATGGAAGAGGCGCGACGTCTGGCGGAAGCGCTGGGAACAGGCCGTCTCACGCCGGAGACGCTCCGGAGGCAGGAGCGGCTCTTCCACCGCCTCTTGGACGCGGGGCGCAGCCTGGAGAAGGACGAGGACTCCGAGAAGCGCGAGTCCGAGGCGCCCGGTGCTTTCGAGCGCCGTGACGTGCTACCCCTCAACCCGGAGACGTTGGGTGCCCTGCGCTTCGGCTTTCCTCAGGGGGAGGGTTTCCGCCGACTCTCGCCGGCACAGCGGCAAATGGTCATGGAGTATTTCGAGCGCCTGAATCGCTCCCGTGTGAGACGGCCGTCGGGCGGAGAAAACCGGTGATGGGCCGGCCCCTTCAGGCCGCCGCCATGGTGGTGTGGATGCTGACGGTCTTTGCCGTTCCCCTGGGGGCTCAACGGCGCCCGGCCAACAACCAGGCGGAAAGCCGCCTGCTCCGGGCCGCCACCTCGCTCGAGTCGCGAGGTGACTTTGCGGGAGCGGAGCGAGTCCTGATGGGCCTGCTCGAGGATTATCCCAGGTCGTCCGGCGGGCTCTTCGCCCTCGAGCGCGTGTTGCGCGCGCAGGGCCGAGTGGTGGCAGTGCTCACCAAAGCCGACCGGTTCATCGCCGTGGATTCTGCGGCCTCCACGCCGCGTATGCTCAAGCTCCGGGTCCTCTCGGAGCTGGATTCGTTGGTGGCAATGCGTGAGGCCGCATCCGCCTGGATCGCGGCCGATGCGTCTTCCGCCGAACCCTACCAGGAGGTGGCCAGGATCTTCCGCACGTCCTTGGGCCCCGAGTCGGCGCTGGAGATGCTCCGTCGGGGCCGCGATGCCCTCGGGGACGATGCCTTGTTCGCGGTGGATGTGAGCGACCTCCTCGTGCAGTCGGGCAGAGTCGGCCAAGCGGTCGAGGAGTGGAGCCGGGCCATTGGGGACGACGGCTCCAAGGCGTCGGCCGTGATGCGGCGGATCCGGGCCCTCGAGGATGATCCGGCCGACCTGGTCGGGCGGTTGGTCGAGAAGCTCGTACGGTCACCCACCACGGTAGCCCGACGGCGGGCGGCTGCGAGAATGGCGCTCGAGGCGGGCCTGACGGATGAGGCGCTGGCGATCGCCAAAGAGCTGCGGCCCGCCATCTCCGGACAGCAGCGGCGGGGCTTCCTGGCGGATCTGGCCCGCGCGGCCGAGGAACGCGGCGCGCACGGCGCGGCGCTCTGGGCCTATCAGGCGCAGCGGGAGTACGCAGCCGACCGATCCGAAGCTCGCTCGCTCGATCACCGCATCACTTCGTCCGCCCTCGCGAGTGGAGATACCGCGGTAGCCATGGCGGCCCAGCAGCGCGTCGCTGAATCGCTGCCGCCCCGCACCGCCGAGCGTCGCCGGGCGTTGGCTGCGGTGCTGCGCCTACGCATCTCCGAGGACCGTCGGACCGCGGAGGTTGGGCTGGAGGCCTTGCGGCGGGAGTTCCCAGAGGCACCGGAGCTCGACGAACTCAGCGTGTCTCTCGCGCTTCGGTACCAGGCCGCGGGGGAGGTCATCGAGGCGGACCGCCTACTCAGCACCGTGGACGGGCCCAAGAGCACGGTGGAGAGGGGCTACCTCATGCTCGCGGCGGGAGATCCCCAGGCCGCGGTTGAGGCGTTTCGGGGCGCCATCGTCGCGCTCGATCCCGCAGCGGCCACCGAGGTGATTCAACTCATCGGATTCCTGGATCGGCTCGGTCCCGACGGCGTGGAACTCCTGTCCGAGAGCGCGGCTCGCTCGCACCGTGGTGACCTGCCGGGTGCGCTGAGGGCTCTGGAGTCGGGTCTAGGGGCCGTGCCCGAGCCGGATCAGATCAAGCTCTTGGTTGCCGTGGCGCGCATGGCCGACGCCGACGGTGACGAAGAGGCCGCTGCGGCGCTGCGCCAGCAGGTGCTCGAGCGTTTCGCAGATGCGCCGGAGGCGCCTGAAGCGATCCTGGCGCTCGCGCGGTTCCGCGGCAGAGAGCCGGTCGGTGTGCCTCACGCCATAAGGTTGCTCGAGAACTTGATCCTGGCCCGGCCGAACAGCGCGATCGTGCCCACCGCTCGCCGAGAGTTGGAGCGGTTGAAGGGTCGAATCCCGGGAGGGGCGAAGTGACGCGCGCAGGCACGGGTGCGGGCCTCGTGGGGAGGGCGGCGGTCAACGGTGTTTTGGCGGTGGTGCTTGCGGCAGTCGGGCCGGCGCCGGCTGAGGCACAGTCCATCCTGGTGCCTATGGATCGGACCCAGACGAACCACCTCAAGGCGTACGGCCTCACTTATTGGACCCTGGAGCAGGTGGGCAGTGCCGAGTGGTTGCTTAACTATAGGGGTGGCTCCTTCCTGCTGCCCGACGTCGGGGGTGTGAGACGGGAGGCGGCGCTCCGGGGTGTCTCGATCCAGCCGATCAGCGGTGCCGACGAGGCCTCGATCCGGGGTATCATTGCCCGGTCCAACATGGAGGCCGTGGTGCTCGAGAAGGCGCCCAATGTCGCGATTTACACGCCGCCCAACAGCATGCCCTGGGACGACGCGGTCACGATGGCCCTGACCTACGCCAGTATTCCCTACGAGACGATCTGGGACGAAGAGGTCGTGGCCGGGGACCTCGGCGAGTACGAGTGGATCCACCTTCATCACGAGGACTTCACGGGCCAGTACTCCAAGTTCTACATCACGTTCGCGGGGTCGCCTTGGCTCCAGGAAGAAGTCGCCAGGAACCAGGAGATGGCCGACCGACTGGGGTTCGCCGACGTCACCGTGCTCAAGAAGGCCGTGGCCAACAACCTACGGGATTACGTCGAAGCGGGTGGCTTCCTCTTCGCCATGGGCAGTGCCACCGAGACGTTGGAGTTGGCGCTCGCCGCCAAGGATGTGGACATCGCCGCAGCCTACGCGGACGGGACGCCAGCGGACCCCAACGCCACGAGCAAGATGGATTGGACGCGGTCGATGGCGTTCGAGAACGCCGTGGTGCAGCTCGCGCCGTCCGTCAACGCGTTCAGCGACATCGACGGCCACCAGGTCAACACACCGTGGCGTCGGGACCTCGGCTCCTTCACGCTGTTCGATTTCTCCGCGAAGTTCGATCCGGTGCCGGCGATGCTCACCCAGAGCCACGAGTCGGTGGTGCGCGACTTCTATGGCCTCACGACCTCCTTCAGGGCCGATCGGCTCAAGCCGGGCGTCATCGTCTTGGCCAGGGAGGGCGAGTTGGTCAAATACATACATGGCACGTTGGGGGAGGGCACATGGACGTATCTCGGAGGGCATGACCCGGAAGACCCGGAGCATCAGATCGGTGATCCGCCGACCGATCTCGACCTTTATCCCAATTCTCCGGGCTATCGCCTCATCCTGAACAACGTCTTGTTTCCGGCCGCCAAGAAGAAGCGGCTCAAGACCTGACCACCCCCATGGCCGACACCAAGGAAGGGACCGGGCTGACGCTCTCGCCAGACGCGGCTGCCCTCATCCGGTCCGAGATCGATAAGGCCGGCGGTCGGGAGGTCTGCTTCCTGGCCGCCGTGACCGAGGCGGGCGTCGTGGAGTCGCCCCGGGCGGTGGCCCGAGGCAACCGCTCGGCGGTAGTGGCTGCCGCGCGCGATGCGGACGAGGGAGGGCTGATGATCCACAATCACCCCTCCGGTGAGTTGGAGCCCTCGGACACCGATCTGAGCGTGGCGGCTCGCCTGTACGAAGAAGGGTTGGGCTCCGCGATCGTCGATAACGGGGCGGAGCGACTCTACGTGGTGATCGAACCTCCGGCACCGCGTTCGGTCGAGCCCATTCCAATCGACCCACTCGTGGCTCTGCTCGCCGACGGAGGTGCGCTGTCGCGAATCTACCCGGCCTACGAGGACCGTCCGGGCCAACGTGAAATGCTGCGCCGCGTGGCCGACCGCTACAACGAGGGAGGGGTGGCGCTGGTAGAGGCCGGCACGGGCACCGGCAAATCGCTCGCTTATTTGCTTCCGGCCGCTGCCTGGGCCCTCCAGAACAACGAACGCACCGTCGTCTCCACCAACACGATCAACCTGCAGGAACAACTCGACACAAAGGACCTCCCGCTGGTGCGTGAGCTGCTGGGCGAAGAGTTGGCGTGGGCGCTGGTGAAGGGGCGGGGCAACTACATCAGCATCCGCAGGGCGATGCTGGCGAGGGAGAGTGCTCCACAGTTGTTCGAGGAGGATCGCAGCAAGGAGTTGGACGCGATTCTCGAGTGGGTTGGGTCCACCGAAGACGGCTCGCTCGCTGATCTGACGTTCGTGCCCTCGTCAGAAACCTGGGAGGAGGTGAAGAGTGACGCCGACATTTGCCTCCGGGCTCGCTGCCCGCACTTCCAAAAATGTTTTTACCAGGAGGCGCGGCGCCGAGCCGCCTCGGCAAAGCTCCTGATCGTCAATCACCACCTCCTGTTCAGCGATCTCGCCGTAAGGCGCGCGACCCAGAACTTCACGGCGTCGGCGGTACTTCCAGCGTACCGGCACCTCATCCTGGATGAGGCCCACAACCTGGAGGACGCGGCCACGTCCCACTTGGGTGTCGAGGTCAGCCGAGTTGGACTCTTCAGGTTGCTGGCGCGGTTGGATCGGGGAGGCAAGGGCGTCCTCACGTCGATTCAAGAGCTGTTAGGGGGCGAAGCCACCTCGGGGGAGGCCGCCTCGGGGGAGGCCGCCGAGCTGAGGACGCGGATAGAGGAGCGCGTGAGGCCCACACTGGAGGATGCGCGGGCGGCTCTGGCCAACTTCATGGACTCCGTGGAGCCACTACTCTCGACGGAGGCTTCCGGCGCCGTGCGCATCGGGACCGCAGAGCTTCAAGAGCCGATCGAGCGGATCGAAGTGCGGGAGCGGTTGGATGCCTTCCTCGGAGCCCTCGGGCGTCTAGCGCGGGAGCTATCCGAGCTAGGGCGGCGCATCGAGCTGGCAAGCGACGTCGGGGAGGCTCTTGAAGGGCGCACGCTCGACCTCCAGAGCATGGAGCGGCGAGTGACAGACCAGATTCGGGCGCTCTCGATGGTGCTCACGCCTGGAGAGGACGAGTCAGGCGCGGTGCGTTGGATGGAGTGGAGGGGGAAGGCGGGCCGCAAACACGGAAATCTGGTGCTCGCCGCTGCCCCGATTGAACCCGGGGCGCTGCTCCGTGAGAGCCTGTTCGAGAGAGCCGACACGGTGATTCTCTCGTCCGCCACTCTGGCCACCAAGAAGACATTCGACTTCGTTAGGGAACGGGTGGGACTGGCACCGAAAGCGCTCGCCCATGCCGAGAAACGACTAGAGGTTACCGAAGGTATCGTATTGTCATCATTTGAGTTCGAGAATCAAACAATCCTCTGTGTGCCCACCGATCTCTCGGATGTCAATACGCCCGGCGACGCGTTTCAGGTCGAGACGGCGAAGGTCGTGTCGGAGATGGCGGACATCACGGGAGGTGGGCTCTTCGTGCTCTTCACGTCCCACCGCGCACTTCGAGAAGTGGCGGCTGCGCTCAGGCTCCGCTCGGATCTGCCTTGGCCTCTGCTCGTGCATGGAGAGGACTCGCGTGCCCGACTCGTGGACTCGTTCGTCCAGTCGGGGTCGGGTGTGCTCCTCGGCACGTCGTCGTTCTGGGAAGGAGTGGACGTGCCCGGCCGGCCGCTTCGCGGCCTCATCATCCAGCGCCTGCCGTTTCGGGTGCCCACCGAGCCGGTCACGGCCGCCCGTATGGAGGCCATCGAGGCGGCTGGAGGTAATGCGTTTTGGGACTTTACGCTGCCGCTGGCGGCGCTCCGCCTGAAGCAGGGGTTCGGAAGGCTGATCCGGCATCGCGACGACCGTGGGGCAGTGCTCCTGCTCGACGATCGGATCGTGCGTAAGCGGTATGGGCGCTACTTGAGGGACTCCCTGCCCGAGGCGCCGTTCGTGAAAGGGCCGTGGCATGACGTGGTAGCGGCGTTGAGGCGGTTCTATGGTGAGGGGGAGACTTGATCGCAGGCCTTGTCCCGCCGGTGTCCGCCGGTAGATTACCGCGCTCAACCAGAGCCCCCCACTCTTGCGAGAGCGTAGATGAAACGGGTCATCGGAATCGCCATCGGGATCACACTCCTGGGGATCACCGCGTTCACCCAGGTTTACGCCATCGCCAAGTGGCGGGAGGGTCACGCCGACATCGGGGTCTGGTTCACCGTGATCGCGCTGCTGCTTGCCGTCGCCGGATTCGGTGCCGTCATCGGAACATGGATCCACACCAGTGAGACCAAGGGGTAGGCCAGCCCCGCATCGGTCGGTGCCTCCTTCAAAGATCGTGTGCGTGGGCAGGAACTATCGGGCTCACGCCGAGGAATTGGGTAGTGACGTGCCCAATGAGCCGCTTCTCTTCCTCAAGGCCACCTCGTCCATGATCAACGCCGGCGAGGCTATCCGGCTTCCCCATTGGGCGGGACGCGTGGATTTCGAGGGAGAGATCGCGGTGTTGATCGGATCCGCCGCCCGGCATGTGGCGGCCGAAGACGCGTGGAATCATGTCGTAGGCGTGTTTCCTCTGAACGACGTCACGGCGCGGGAGCTTCAACGCTCGGACGGGCAGTGGGCCCGCGCGAAGAGCTTCGACACCTTCTGCCCCGTGGGCACGCCCGTGCCGGTGGCCGAGAGCGACCTCGCGGGCCTTTCGGTGGTCACACGCGTGAACGGAGAGGTCCGGCAAGAGGGTTTCGCGCGCGACATGATCTTCCCGATCCCCGAGTTGATCGCATATGCGTCGCGGGCGATGACGCTCCGGGAGGGCGACATAATCTCCAGCGGGACGCCTGAGGGAGTCGGGCCTCTCTCACCGGGAGACGTGGTCGAGGTGGAAATCCCAGGCATCGGTGCGGTGTCGAACCCCGTAGAGCGCGACGGCGGCTAGCCGGCGAATGACGTTCGACACGAGCGACAGGTTCGAGAGCCTCCCCGCCTACCCCCTCGCACACATTCCCGCATTGCGCAGGCGCCTGAAGGCGGAGGGAGTAGATCTCATCGATTTGGGCGCGGGCGACGCCGATCTGGATCCGCCTCCGGCCGTCGTGAGGCGGCTTGCCGAGGCAGCGGGAGAGCGGGCACTCTCTCGCTATCCGTTTCAGGTGGGCCTCGTCGCGCTTCGGGAGGCCATCGCGGCCTGGATGCAGGAGCGCTTTGGTGTGAGCCTCGATCCGCAAGAGGAAATCCTTCCGCTGATCGGGTCGAAGGACGGTATCGCCCACCTCCCGTTGGCGTTTATCAACCCGGGCGACGTGGCCGTGATCCCGGATCCGGGCTATCAGGCCTACCTCGGAGGCGTCGTGCTCGCCGGGGGGACACCACATGCGGTCCCGCTACTCCAGAAGCACGACTTCCTGATCCCCCTGGACGGTCTGGTCGAGTCGCTTTCCGGACCCCTGAGGCTGCTCTACCTCAACTATCCCAATAACCCGACGACGGCGGTTGCTTCGTTCGAGTACTTCCGAGACGCGGTCGCCGTATGCCGACGCGAAGGCGCAATCCTGATTCACGACCACGCCTACAGCGAGCTGGCTTTTGACGGATATCGCCCCCCATCCGTCTTAGAGGTCGACGGCGCTCGGGAACAGAGCATCGAGTTCCATTCGTTCTCCAAGACGTACAACATGACTGGATGGAGGCTCGGGTGGGCGGCCGGCTCGGCTGAGGTGATCGCCGCCCTGGCACGGGTTAAGACGTTCGTGGACACAGGGGTATACATGGGCGTCCAGGCCGCGGGCGTGGCCGCCCTGGAGAGCTATGCAGACTGGGTGCCTGGCAACGTCGGCCTCTTTCGGTCCCGCCGTGACGTGGCGTTCGAGGCGCTGTGTGACGCCGGATTCGACGCACGCTTGCCGCAGGCGACCATGTACCTTTGGGTACCGGTACCTGGCGGCGAGTCGTCGGTGGCCTTCGCACAAAGGGTACTGGAGCAGCAAGGGGTCGTCGTGCTGCCGGGAAGCGCCTTGGGGGCCGGCGGGGAGGGGTTCTTCAGGATCGCCCTCACGGTGCGGGAGGAGCGGCTGGTCGAGGCGGCAGAGCGAATGGGGCGTTGTTTGGCCTGATCCCTCCAGGAACCGCCTGTCCGGCAGGGGTTAGGAACTGCAATGGACGAACAGGGGATTTCCGCCACCGACCGTAACGCCCGTTCAGGTCGGAACCGCCGCAGACGGCATGCGAGCCGTCGGGTGACCGTAGTTTCCTATGCCGGTTCGATTCTCTTCCACGTCCTTTTGGTACTCCTCTACGCGATGTCCTCACCCGACTGGGATTTCGATGTGGTTGTTCCGGTTGGACGATCGCCTACGACTCCGGTCGAGGGTACCCAGGTGGTGAGGATCGTCGAGCTTCCGCCCGACGAACCTCTTATCGAGGCCCTGGAGGAACCCGAGGAGGAACCCGAGCCCGAGGAGGCTCCAAGCGCCCCGGCGCCCACCCAGGAACCCGCGGCGCCGTCCGTCGAGGATGGGCCCGCCGGCGTGAGAGCCTCTGAGGCGCTTCGGGTCCGCAGTGCCGACCCGAGACTGTGGAGGGCGGCGGAGCCTGAGGCGCATGAGCTCACGGAGGAATCTCGCATGCAGCTCGAGTTGGC
>JBGMRK010000013.1:14983-20552 GCA_048061375.1 Longimicrobiales bacterium
AGCCCGGGCCGACTCCACCAAGGCCAATCCCGGCGGCAATTCTCGCTAATCCGTCGAGAATCCTGCGAAAATAATGTTTCCGCACGCGGGAATGAGTGTTGTAGCTTTCATATGTTTCCCCACCAGACCCGGGAGGGCGCACTACGACCTGTCGGGCCATTTCCTCGAACCGCGAGGCAGGGGCTTGGAGTCGATCCGAGGCTCGGCGGGCCGTAGCTTTTACGTGGGTCTCCTGGAGGCGCTCGTCGAAGTGATGGGCACCGCCAAGGGGTACCTGTTTTCCCACGGCGCCCGCGTGGCTCTTCTGTCTCAGGCCATCGCTCGCGAAATGGGCCTCACCAAGGCCGAGCAAGCCGAGCTCTTGTTCAGTGCCGTCCTCGCGGACCTGGGCATGATCGGACTGGCCGAGGACGCCTGGGTGAATCCCGTGCCTGTGTTGCCCGTTGAGGTCCGCTCGCGGGTGGAGGCGCATCCGGAGCGTAGCGAAACCGCCGTCGCGGGTATCCCCTACCTGGAAGCGATTGCTCCCCTGGTGCGCCATCACCACGAGTGGTGGGACGGCGGCGGGTATCCTGACGGGCTCGCGGGAGAGCAGATCCCCGTGGGCGCCAGGATTCTTCGGCTCGCCGATACGGTTGCGGCCCTGGGAGAGCTCCGGCCACAGCGCTCAGCGCTCGACTCGGACACGATACGGCACATCGTGGACGGGGCGATTGGGAGAGAATTCGATGCGGAGGTCGTGAAGACCTATTGCGCTCTCGCAGACGGGAAGGGCCTCCCGGACTTTCGTCACACAACGTTCTACCGGGCCAGCATCGAGGCCACCGGGGAACTGATCCCGGAACAGATTTCTGCTCTTTCCGGCCGGGAGTTCCTGGAAATCATGGGGTCGCTTATCGATGCGAAGGATCCGTATACGGCGGGCCATTCCCGCCGCGTAGCCACGCTAGGCACCATGTTGTGCGAGAGGCTCGGCGTTGGAGAGAATCTTTCGGAAACGGTCTGGTCGGGTGGGTTCCTGCACGACCTTGGGAAGATCAGCGTGCCGCTCGCCGTGTTGTCCAAGTCCGGCAGACTGGACGACAGCGAGTGGCGTGCCATCGAGCTGCACGCTGAGGCCGGCGCGGAGGTTCTGGCCGCGATCCCCGGGCTCAGGCACCTGTCCCCCGCGTGTCGGTATCACCATGAGCATTGGGACGGCTCGGGTTATCCGGAAGGCCTTTCGGGCGACCGGATTCCACTCGTGGCCCGTATTCTGGGCGTATGCGACGCCTACGACGCGATGACGTCGAACCGCTCCTACCGGCCCGCACGATCTCACGCGGAGGCCGTGCGGGAGATCGCCAACGAGACGGGTGCGCACTTTGGGCCGTATGTCGCCTCCGCGTTTCTCGACATTTCGAACGACCAGTTCGCCAAGGTCAATGCACACGCGGGGCCGCCACCGACGGAACCCCCCTCACGCCCCAGCGTACGAACCAGATTCGCGTCGGGGCTCGGCTAAATTGACGGGGGTCGTGAGCGCCGGATAAGCTTGCAGCGCGACGTCCGCGGTCGGCTCATGGTACCGCCGACAACACAACCTCAATTCAACGAGAAGAACCGTGGCCGATTCGTTGCCACCGCGCCTGGACCCCAAGCTCATCGAGGGGCCGCTCTATCGAACGTGGATGGAGAGTGAGTATTTCCGAGTAGCCCCCGAGACCGTCTCCCGTGACGGGCTCGATCCGTTCGTCATCGTGATCCCTCCGCCCAACGTGACGGCGGTGCTGCACATGGGGCACGGGCTCAATAACACGATTCAGGATGTGCTGATCCGGTGGCGCCGCATGCAGGGAAGGGCGGCACTGTGGGTGCCGGGCACGGATCACGCGGGAATCGCGACCCAGAACGTGGTCGAGCGCCTGCTCGCCGCTGAGGGCACCAGCCGACACGAGCTCGGCCGCGAGGCTTTCGTCGAGCGCGTATGGGAGCACGTGCACGAGACGGGTGGGGCCATCCTCGAGCAACTCAAGGCCATCGGATCCAGCTGCGACTGGGAGCGTACGTGCTTCACGCTCGACCCCGGCCTGAGTGGCGCGGTACGCGAGGTCTTCGTCCGCCTCTACGAGAAAGAGTTGATTTACCGGGGCGAGTACATCATCAACTGGTGCCCGCGCTGTCTTACCGCGCTTTCGAACGAGGAAGCCGAGGGCGAGGACGTGGAGGGCAAGCTGTACCATCTGCTTTACCCGTTCCAGGAGTCCGCCTGGGACGCGGCGCGCGCCGCGTCCGAAGCCGGTGCCGAAGCCGTGGGCAAACTCGAGGACGGGCGCTGGTACCTCACAGTATCGACGACCCGGCCCGAGACCATGCTCGGCGACACCGGGGTGGCGGTGAACCCCAAGGATGAGCGCTATAGCGGCCTTGTTGGGGCCCAAGTCGAGTTGCCGCTTTCCGGACGGACGGTCCCCGTGGTAGCGGACTTCTTCGTCGATCCCCAATTCGGCTCCGGGATGGTCAAGGTGACGCCGGCTCATGACCCCAACGACTTCGAGATGGCGCAACGCACGGGACTCGAGCTACTCGACGTGCTGAATCCTGACGCAACCATGAACGAGAATGTGCCCGAGGCGTTCCGGGGAATGGACCGCTTCGACGCGCGGATGGCGGTGGTCGAGGCTCTGAAGGCTCAAGGACTCTCTGGAGGGTCCGACGCCCACGCACACTCGATTCCAAAATGTTACCGGTGTCACACGGTGGTCGAACCGAGGCTCAGTGAGCAATGGTTCGTGCGTATGGCACCGTTGGCGGAACCCGCGCTCGAAGCCTCCCGGAACGGAACGATCAGTTTCACACCGGTCCATTGGAAGAAGGTCTACGAGCGTTGGATGGAGAACATCCGCGACTGGTGCATCTCACGGCAGCTCTGGTGGGGACACCGCATTCCGGTCTGGTATTGTGGTGGCTGCGAGGAGATGATCGTCGCGCGGGAGGACCCGACGGAGTGTCCGTCCTGCGGCTCACAGGATCTGGAGCAGGATCCCGACGTGTTGGACACATGGTTTTCGTCCTGGCTGTGGCCGTTTTCCACTCTCGGATGGCCTGACGAAACCGACGATGTGAAGGCCTTCTACCCGACACAGGTCCTTTCGACGGCTCCCGAGATTCTCTTCTTCTGGGTCGCCCGCATGATCATGGCGGGGTATGAATTCCTGGGAGAAGCTCCGTTCACCGATGTCTACCTGCACGGCACCGTGCGTGATCGCCGTGGCCGGAAGATGTCCAAGTCGCTCGGCAACGGCATCGATCCCCTCGAGGTGGTGGAACTCTTCGGGGCGGATGCCCTCCGGTTTACGCTCCTGTCCGCCGCCGCGGTGGGAACGGACATCCAGCTCGATCACGAGGACCTCGAGGCTGCGTTTTCGCCAGGGCGCAACTTCGCCAACAAGGTATGGAACGCCGGGCGTTTCACGCTCATGAGCGTTGGCGAGGAGCCCGTCGGGTCGCTTGCGGATGTCGGCGACGGCCTGGAACTGGCGGACCGCTGGATCCTGTCGCGGCTGGACCGAACCGTCGAGAAGGCGACCCAAGACCTCGAGCGGTTCAGGCTCCATGAGGTAGCGGACGCGCTCTACCACTTCGTGTGGGGAGAGTTCGCCGACTGGTATCTGGAAATGGTCAAGCCCCGTCTACGAGATGATGCGCCGGCAGAGAGCAGGGAGGCTGCCCGCGTCACATTGGTCGAGGTGCTCGACGGCATCTGCCGACTGCTGCACCCGCTCATGCCGTTCGTCACGTCGGCCATCTGGGACCGGCTACCCACTCCGAACGGCGCGACTCGGCCAGAAGCCCTCATGGTGGCCCCATGGCCGATGCCGGACGTTACGCGACGGGACGAGGCAGCCGAGGCAGCCATGGCGGACCTGCAGGAGTTGATCGTCCAAGTACGAAGCCTGCGGAAGGAGTACAATGTGCCCGAGGGCCAGCGGGTTCCCGTCGTGCTCGCCAGCGTGCCGGAGGCCTTCGCCGGGACCGTCGAGGACCAGCGGGAGGCCGTCGAGCGCCTGGCGCGCGTCGGGGACGTTCGAATCGGGACCGATGAAAACGCCGGAGGGGGTGCTCACGCGGTCCTAAGGAACGGGACCGAAGTGTTCGTTCCGCTCCAGGATGTGATCGATGTCGTCAAGGAGCGGGAGCGTCTACGGACGGAGATCGAGAGGCTGGGCGACCAGGTGGAGGGCGCGCGCCGTAAGCTCGAAAACAAGAATTTCGTGTCACGCGCACCCGAAGAGGTCGTAGCACGGGAACGCGCCAAGGCCGGCAGCTTCGCCGAGCAGATGGACAAGCTCGAAGCGAAGCTTCGGGGACTCGCGGAAGTTTGAGGATTCCCGGCACGATTCTGGTGGGCCTTGTGCTGGCGGGCTCGGCTGCATGCGCGAATCCGGGGAACCCTCCCGGTGGACCTAGGGACCGCCTCCCGCCCCAGGTCGTGGAAACGGTGCCCGACACATTCGCCATCGTCGAGCCGTTTTCGGGCCCCGTCCGCATCAAGTTCAATGAGCGCATCAGCGAGAGGGTGGCGGGAGGCAGCCTCGACCGAGCCGTCCAAGTGTCTCCCCGCACCGGTGCGGTCCGTGTGAAGCATCGCAGAGACGGGCTCGAGGTCTCGGTGGCCGGCGGCTTCCAAGCAGGACTGGTTTATCGCGTGACCGTCCTCCCCGTGGTGAACGACATGTTCCAGAACCCGATGAACGAAGCGTTCGAGTTCGTGTTCTCGACGGGACCGCCGCCCGTTCCCAACGTGCTTGCGGGTGTCGTGGTGGATCGTATTACCGGCCGGGCCAGGCAAGGCATCAGTGTCGTCGCCATGCCCGCCGAGGAGGAGGACGGTGTGCAGAACGTCGCCCAGACGGATACGTCGGGCATCTACGCCTTGCGGTATCTGCCAGAGGGCACCTATCGGGTCCAGGCGTTCGAGGATATGAACCGCAACGATGAGGCGGACCGGCAGGAACCCAGGGCCGAAGCGGTGAAAACCTTGACGAACATCGACACGATCTTTGCTCACCTTGCGATTCTAGCCCCCGACACCACCGCGGCGATCCTGGCATCCACGGAAGCCGTCGATCCCGCCACACTGCGGATCGTGTTCGACGACTACCTCGATCCTGACTCGTCGCTCGCCGCGGTGAACGTGAGTCTCGCCCGGGAAGGGGATGCCGCGCCCCGAACCGACTCGGTGCTGCATTGGCACGAGTACCAGGAGAGGATGGATTCACTGCGGGCCCGCGCGGCGGCGGACGAAGACGCTCCCGTCCCCCCACGGCAAGCACCCGCGCGAGCTCGGCCCCAGTCAGGTGGGAGGCGGGGCGGGCAAGGGCCGGGGGGTGGGGCCATCGGTCAGACGAGTGCCGGAATGACTCCGCTGGGGGAACCGCTTCCGGGGCGTGAGGTTTTCGTGCTTCTCGCCGACACGCTGGTTCCCGAGGTGCCGTACGTGGTGACCGTGTCGGGTGTGACGAACATCGCGGGCACTGCGGGTGGCGGGGGACAAGACACCCTGTCGTACACGCCCCCGCCCCCGCCC
>JBGMRK010000013.1:20652-24417 GCA_048061375.1 Longimicrobiales bacterium
GCCGGACACGCTGCGGCCCCTTCTCATCCCCCGCCGTCGATGACCGACCCTCGTCAGAGGATCCCGGCTGTGGAGCGCCTGTTGGACACGCCCGCGTTCAAGGATCTGTGCGACCGTTTTCCGCGCCAGCGCATCGTCGTGAACCTTCGTGAGGCGGTAGCCGACGTGAGGGCTCTCATCAAGATGGGATCCGTGCCCGACGACCTGGAGGACCCCGCACGCTACGCCGAGGATGTCGCTCGCAGGATGAACCTCGAGGCAGTGCCGTCGCTGCGGCCGGTGATCAACGCCACGGGCGTGGTACTCCACACCAACTTGGGACGTGCACCGCTGGCCGACGCGGCGCGAGAGGCGATGGTCGCCGTCGCGACAGGGTACTCGAACCTCGAATTCGATCTGGAGGAGGGCACCCGCGGCTCGCGGTACGACCACTGTGTGGCGTTGCTCACTGAACTCACCAACGCCGAGGATGCCCTGGTCGTGAACAACAATGCGGCTGCGCTCGTGCTCGGCGTGAACACACTTGCGAGGAACGGCGACGTGATCGTGTCTCGTGGTGAGCTGGTCGAGATCGGCGGGGGTTTCCGCATCCCGGAGATCCTGGAGCGGGCGGGCGCGAGCCTCCGGGAGGTGGGAAGTACGAACCGCACCCGGCTCGAGGATTACCAGGAGGCGGCCGCGTTCGCCACGCCCGCCATGATCCTCAAGGTGCACCGTTCGAACTTCCGCATGACAGGCTTTACCGAGGAGGCCACGCTAGAAGAGCTCGCGGGACTCGCGAAAGACCTTCAGGTGCCGTTGGTACACGACCTGGGCTCTGGACTCATGGTCGATGCTTCCGAGCTGGGCCTTCCGGTCGAGCCCAGGCCACGGGACTCGCTGCGGTCTGGTGCGGACATCGTGGCGGTCTCGGGCGACAAGCTTCTCGGTGGACCCCAGGCCGGCATTCTGCTCGGCGACGCGTCGCTGATCCGCGACATGCGGGGCAATCCCTTGTGCCGGGCTCTCCGTGTGGACAAGGGCACGTTGGCGGCCTTGGAAGCCACGCTCCGGCTCTACCGCGACCCCGAACAGGCGGTCGTCCGGATCCCCAGCCTTCGCATGATTGCCGCGTCTGCCGATGACTTGCGCGAGCGATCCGGAAGACTGGCGGGGGAGCTCGAGTCGTCCGCGGTCTCCGTCGAGGTCGGCGAGAGCACTTCGATGGTGGGCGGCGGTACCTTCCCGGGCGTCGAGTTGCCGGGGTGGGCGTTGCGGATCGTCCCCCGAGACCTCACGCCCCAGGAACTCGGGCGTCGTCTTAGAACCGGTGAGCCGCCGGTGGTGGGGCGAGTGGAGGACGAAGCGCTCGTACTGGATCTGAGAACGGTGCATCCCGACCGTGACGCCGCGCTCGCCGACGCACTGCGGACAGCGTTGGACCGTGGCTGAAGCCGGTGCGAAGCCCGCCGTTTTCATCGACCGGGACGGCACACTGATTCAGGAAAAGGATTACCTCGCCGACCCTGCGGGCGTGGAGTTGCTCCCGGGCGTGATGGATGCCGTGCGGGCGCTCAAGGAGGGCGGATTCGCCGTCGTCGTGGTTACGAACCAATCCGGTATCGCGCGCGGGCTGTACACGCTCGAGGACTACGAGGCGGTGGCGGCCCGAGTGAACGGGCTCCTACAGGAGCACGGAGCCATGGTGGATGGCACGTACTTCTGTCCGCATCATCCGGAGGTCACCGGAGACTGTGATTGCCGAAAGCCGGGGACTGGGATGTACCGGGCCGCGGCGGAGGACCTGGATCTCGATCTCCCCCGGTCGTATTACGTGGGAGACAAAGTGACGGACGTGTTGCCGGGAATCGCCCTCGGAGGCGTTCCGATACTGGTGCGCACGGGGTACGGAGCGGAGCACGAGGCGGCGGTGCCCAGCGAAACCTGCGTCGTTCGGGATCTATCGGCGGCGGCCCACCTGATTCTGGGGGCCGGCGGTCGTGCGGGTTGACCCCTTTTTAGGGCTGGGATAGCTTTTTCGTATACCAAACATCGAGTCCGGTTCTGGAGTGAACCCGCCCTCCTCCTGGGGGTAGCAAGAGGAGTTCGACAGAATGCAGGAGCAAGATACGGTGACACTGACGCTGACCCCCGCCGCGGTGGGGAAGGTTCAGGGCTTCATAGAAGATCATGCCGGGGAAGAGAGCGCCGGGCTACGGGTGGCGGTGCTCCCCGGCGGATGCTCTGGATTCCAATACGGCTTGAACATCGAGGACAAGCCGGAAGATGACGACGATGTCTGGGATCAGGCTGGCGTCCGCATCTTCGTCGATCCGTTCAGCGCCCAATACCTAGAGGGCGTGGAGATCGATTATGTGACGTCCATGATGGGAGCGGGCTTCACATTCACGAATCCGAACGCCTCGAGCGGCTGTGGGTGTGGAACTTCTTTCGCTGTCTGAGATTGCTGCAAGAGTGCGCATGACACGGGGCCCGTTGGCGTATGCGGCAGGCCTCCGGCCTTCGAGGCGTGGTTCATGACCCTTTTTGCGGTGGAACCCCTTCAGTCGACGCTCGACTACGCGGCGCTTCCCGACGAGGAGTTGCGCGAGAGAATCCTGATTCGCAAGGAAGCGCTCAACGCCGTTATCCTCGGCCATAACTACCAGCGCATCGAGATCCAGGACGTCAGCGATTATCTGGGGGATTCGCTGGGGCTGTCTCAAGAGGCAGCGGGTACCTCGGCCGACGTCATCGTGTTCTGTGGTGTGCACTTCATGGCCGAGACCGCCAAAGTGCTCTCGCCAGAGAAAACGATTCTCATGCCGGACCTCAAGGCGGGTTGCCCGATGGCGGATTTCGTCACGGGAGACGCACTACGCCGCCTCAAGTCGCTTCATCCCGAAGCCGCCGTGGTCACCTACGTGAACTCCACCGCCGAGGTGAAGGCGGAATCCGATATTTGCTGCACATCGTCGAACGCCGTGCGCGTCGTCGAGTCGATTCCGGCGGATCAACCGATCATCTTCGTGCCCGACAGGAATCTGGCCAGGTATGTGGAGGAAAGGACCGGGCGGGACAACATCATCGCCTGGGACGGCTACTGCTACGTGCACGATGATATGGTCCTCGAGGAGTTGGACCGCGCTCGCGCGGAAAATCCGGGTGCCAAGTTCGTGGTGCACCCCGAGGCGCGGAAGGATCTCCTGGACCAGGCCGACTTCGTGACTTCGACGTCGGGCATGGTGGAGCTCGCGGAGGACCACGATGCCCTCATCATCGGCACGGAGCGGGGCCTGGTGGACCGCCTGAAACAACGGTATCCCACGAAAACGCTCATACCGCTCTCCGGGGCAGCGATCTGTGGCAACATGAAAATGAACACCCTGGCCAAGCTGGCGTGGTCGCTGGACCATGGGCAGCACCAGATTCTGTTGGACGAAGAGATCCGTTTGGGTGCCGAGCGTGCGTTGCGGCGCATGCTCGAGTTGTCGGGTGGGTGGAGCCCGCCTACGGAGGAAGAGGCGGAGTTGGAGTTGGCGGGGGTGCAACCCAGAGGCTGTGGCTGCGCCTGAGGGCGTCCAGATCGGCGCGATACGTCGTTGCGGTGCGGAGATGGCTCCCTGCGACGTAGCGTTTGCTACGTCTCAGTCGCCATCCCTTCCGCGCCTAGTCTCGCACTCGATCTGAACGCCCTCAGGTGGTGAGCGGCATGCGCATCGAGACGTTCAGCGGAGATGGCTCCCTGCGACGTAGCGTTTGCTACGTCTCAGTCGCCATCCCTTC
>JBGMRK010000013.1:24517-27850 GCA_048061375.1 Longimicrobiales bacterium
CGCACTCGATCTGAACGCCCTCAGGTGGTGAGCGGCATGCGCATCGAGACGTTCACGGGTGGGCCGTTTGCGGAGAACGGGTACTTGGCGGTGTGCGAGGCGACGGGTGTCACGGTGGCGATCGATCCAGGGGGCGGCGCATCGGACATGGTGGCCTTCCTCATGTCCGAGGGATTGAAGCTCAACGCGATTCTGCTCACGCACGCTCATCTGGATCACGTCGATGGACTCCCCACGGTGCTCGAGCACGCTTCCGTGCCCATCTACCTGCATCCGCATGATCGCGAGTTGTACGATGCCGCGCCGGCGCAAGGCGCGGCGTTCGGGGTCTACGTGCCTGAGCTTCCGCCGCCGGATCGGGAGTGGGCCCACGGTGACACCTTCTCGTTCGGAAAGTGCTCCTTCGCGGTGAGCCATACGCCCGGGCACGCTCCCGGCCATGTGATTCTCTACGCCGACGACCAGGGCGTCGCCTTCGTGGGCGACGTGGTGTTCGCCGGCTCTATCGGTCGGACGGATCTTCCGGGCGGGAACTACGAGCACCTTTTCAAGTCCATCCGCGAACACGTGCTCACGCTGCCCGACGAGACCAAGCTGTTCACGGGCCATGGCCCCCCGACGACCGTGGGCCACGAGCGTGTCAGCAACCCGTTCCTCGTCCCGCACTATGGCGGAGAGTTCGCGTGAACCTGCCGGTCCCCGTCGCAGTGTTCGCCTCGGGCGGAGGGACCAACCTGCAAGCGCTTCTGGACCGGGAGGCCGGTGGAACGGCCTACCGGGTCTCTCTGGTGGTGAGCGACCGGCCTGATGCGGGGGCGCTGGAGCGGGCGCGGAAGGCAGGCCGCGCCGCGGTCGTGATTCCCGTGAAGGACAGGCCGCTCGAGGAGGTCGAATCCGAGATCCTCGACGCGCTTCGGGGCGACCATATCGAGATGGTCTTGCTGGCCGGCTATCTTCGTCTCGTGCCACTGGGTGTCGTGCGGGCCTTCGAGCGCAGGATGCTCAACGTGCACCCCGCTCTGTTGCCGGCGTTCGGGGGGGCGGGGATGTGGGGGATGCACGTTCACAGGGCCGTGCTCGAGGCGGGCGTTGACACCTCGGGGCTGACTGTGCATTTCGTCGCGGAGGACTACGACACCGGGTCGATCCTGGCGCAGTGGCCCGTGCCGGTGCTTCCCGACGACGATGCGGAAACGCTGGCGCGTCGGATCCTGCGCGTGGAGCATGCGCTCTACCCCGAAGCCGTGGACTACCTGGCGCGGGCGATCGCAGAGGATAGAGAGAGTCAGCCGCTCGGCCTGCTCGGTGATGGGGCTCCCGCGGTACCCGAACTGGACGATGCCGGGTTGGCTCGTGTAATTCGAGCCGCCGTGCGTGGACACTGAACAGAAGACGTGGATCGCATTATGACCCGACGGGCGCTTCTCAGCGTGTACGACAAAACCGGTATCGTGGAGTTTGGACGTGCTTTGGCCGAGGGTGGCTGGGAGATTCTCTCGACGGGAGGGACCGCCCGGACACTGAGGGAGGCGGAGGTAGCGGTCACCGACGTGTCGGAGGCGACGGGCCATCCCGAGATGATGGAGGGCCGGGTGAAGACGCTGCACCCGGCCGTTCACGCCGGGCTGTTGGCTCGGCGGGATAGTGAAGCGGACATGGAGGCGCTCGAGGCGCAGGGTTACGCACCCATCGATCTGGTGGCCGTGAACCTCTACCCGTTCCGCGAGACTGTGGCGCGGCGCGGCGTGACGCTGGACGAGGCCATGGGCCAGCTCGACATCGGCGGGCCCACCATGCTACGCTCGGCCGCCAAGAATCATGCGGACGTTTGGGTGGTAGTGGACCCGGCGGAGTATGGCACTGTGCTTGACGCTCTCGACAGCGCCGATGGCCCGAAGCTGAGGCGCTCGCTCGCGGCCAAGGTATTCGCGCACGTGAGCGCATACGACGATGCGGTGGCAGCCTTCCTCGAGGCTCAGGGAGAGGGTGCGGGCACCGGGGAGTCGATGCCGGAATCGCGGGCCGTTCGACTCGAGCGGGTCGAGGTGCTCCGTTACGGCGAGAACCCCGGCCAGGACGCAGCATTCTATCGGCCGGTGGGAAGCCGCGAAGGGTTGGCCGGGCTGGAGCAGCTCCACGGAAAGGCCCTCTCCTACAACAACCTGCTCGATCTGGACGGGGCGCTGTTGTCGCTCGCACCGTTCGCGTTCACGGACCGGCCGGCCGCGTGCATCGTAAAGCACACCACGCCGTGCGGGTTGGCCGTGGCGGATACCCAGGTCGAGGCTTACCGGCACGCACTTCGCACGGATCCTGTGAGCGCATTCGGATCCGTGATTGCCCTGAACCGCCCTGCGGACGAAGACACAGCGGCTGCCATCGCCGAATTGTTCGTGGAGTGCGTGGTCGCGCCGGGCTTTTCGCCCGGTGCGCTGGCGACGCTCACGCAGAAGAAGAACATCCGGCTGCTCACGTACGCGCAGGGCAGCGCCGTTGAAGGGGAGGGGAGCGCGACCCAGCGCTTCCTATCGGGACACGGCAACCTACCGGAGCCCGTTGCCATGCGGAGTGTGTATGGCGGCATGCTCGCACAGACGCCACCCACGCCGCCGTTCTATGGCTGTGTAGGTGAGGACTGGACCGTCGCGACCGAGCGCACACCCGGCGAGGCGGAGTGGGACGATCTCAAATTCGCCTGGGCGGCTGTGTTTGCAGTGAAGTCCAACGCGATCCTTTTGGCGCGCGATGGAAGCACCCTGGGGATCGGCGCCGGGCAGATGAGCCGCGTGGACTCGTCACGCATCGCCGTGCAAAAGGCCGCGGACGCCAAACTGGATTTAGCGGGCTGCGTGCTGGCGTCCGATGCGTTTTTCCCCTTCCGCGACGGGGTGGACGCCGCCGCGGAGGCGGGCGTGAAGGCGATCGTTCAACCAGGAGGATCGATCCGAGACGAAGAAGTGATCGCCGCAGCCAATGAACACGGCATGGCGATGGTCTTCACCGGCCAGAGGCTGTTCCGGCACTAGGGCGCGCCAGGGCCGGACCGGGGCCTCCGGCTGATATTCCGCTAGTTGTTGCTGGCGCCCACCTCAAGCGAGATCTTTGGGACGCTTGGAGGGGTGGCAGAGCGGTTCAATGCACCAGTCTTGAAAACTGGCGGGCGCAAGCCCACGCGGGTTCGAATCCCGCCCCCTCCGCTATAGAAGACCCAAATGTCGAACCCGCGCGATTTTCTTCGAAAATCGCCCAGCGGGTACGAGTCGAGGAGCAAGAAGGGCCCTCGAAGACCCTCGGGCCGACCGACGAGACGATCGACCGAAGGGAGATCCATCC
>JBGMRK010000014.1:0-6291 GCA_048061375.1 Longimicrobiales bacterium
CGCGGCCACTGGTGACCGCACTGCCGTCGCCAGTTGGGCGACTTCAACCGCTCCTGGGATATCTATCAGGAAGCCGGTATCCGCGTGTTCGGCCTTACGGTCGATTCGCCGGAAGAGACTCGGCGGATGGTGCGGGAATTGGCCTTGGAGTTTCCAGTGCTCTCGGAGCTCGACGCGTCCGAGATCGCCGAGAAAACGGGAGTCTACATTTCACATCAGGATCCGGTCTTCTTTCAGGCCTCCGGGTATGTCCTAAGGCCCGACGGCACGGTGTCGGTGGCTGTGTACTCGACCGGGGCCATCGGGAGGCTCGAGGCCGGCAAGACCTTGGCGCACATAAAGCTCGCGATGTCGAAGGAGGCGTAGGGAAAGTCCTACGGGTTCGTCTTACCGATCAGCTTGTTCAGCACGATCACCGGTACGAGCCCGACCAGGATGATGAGCAGGGCCGGAATCGCCGACTGGGCGACCAGCTCATCGGACGCGAGTTGATACGCGCGTGTGGCAAGGGTATCGAAGTTGAACGGCCGCAGAATCAGCGTCAGCGGCAGCTCCTTCAGCACGTCGACGAAGACCAACAGGGCCGCGCTCAACAGGGTGCCCTTGAGCAGCGGGAGATCGACTCGCGTGAGCGTCTTCAGGGGCGACACTCCGAGCGATCGCGAGGTTTCGTCGAGGTTCCCGCACACCTGCTTGAACCCCGCGTCCACGGGGTTCAGCGCTACGGCCAGGAATCGCACAACGTATGCGAACACCAACGCCACGAGCGTTCCGCTGAGCAGCAGCCCGGTGGAGATTCCGAACGCCGCCTGTGCCACTGAATCGACACGCCGATCCATCCAGATCAGAGGAATGAACACGCCCACCGCGATGACGGCGCCCGGGATCGAGTACCCGAGCACGGCGACCCGGGAGGCGAGGCGAAGAAGTGGCGTCGGGTTGAGCCGCACGGCGTACCCGATGAGCAGCGCCACCGACACGATCAGAATGGCCGCTACCACGGCGAGTCCGAAGCTGTGCACCGTGAGCATGAGGAACCGGACGTCCACGAAGCCGGATGCCGCTCCCGCCGCCCAATACACCAACTGGGTGACAGGGAAGATGAATCCGAACGCCAGGGGCGCGAGACAGGCCGCGAACGCGGCGACCGCTCCTCCACGTTTCAGAGGGATCCGGGACGCGGGCCTCGGTGTCGCCGCGCCGTCGTCGAAGCGTGCGCGGCCTCGCTGGAGTCGCTCGAGAATGATGAGCGAGAACACGAACAGCAGTAGGAGCCCCGACAGACGGATCGCGGCGCCCGGGTCGTTGAGTGGAAACCACGCCCTGAAGATGCCGGTCGTGAACGTAGGCACGCCGTAGTATTTCACTGCTCCGTACTCGTTCAGCACCTCCATGAGCACCAACGTCAGCCCGCCCGCCACCGCCGGCCGCGCCATCGGGAGCGCCACCCGGAAGAACGTGTGCCAGGGGCCTCGGCCGAGCAGCCGTGCCATTTCGAGGGCGGATGTGGACTGCTTGAGGAAGGATGCCCTGGTCATCACATAGACGTAAGGATAGAGCACCAGGGCCATCATGAGCATCGCACCTTCGCGCGACATCACGGCGCCCCGGATGTTGACGTCCGCCATGGCCGGCCAAAGGCTCTCGAGCATGCCCTGGAGCGGTCCCCAATAGTCGAAGATTCCGGCGTAGGTGTACGCGATGATGTATGTGGGAACGGCGAGAGGAAGAACGAGGCTCCACTCGAAGAAGGAGCGCCCGGGGAACTCGTAAGCGGCAACCAGCCAGGCGGTCGAAACCCCGATCACGAGGGCCAGAGCGCCCACGCCCACCACCAGGACCGCCGAGTTGCGCAGGTAATCGGGCAGCACGGTGGACACCATGTGCTGCCAGGTCTCGCCACCGGCGCCGAACACGCCGAACGAGATCACGAGGAGGGGAAGGGTGGTCAGCGCGACCGCGACCAGCGCGGACGCACTCCAGACCGTCACTCCTCCCCGTGCGCTCCCACGAGATCGGCGTAGGAAATCCCGGAGAGCGTCGATCGTCTCGCGGGCCCGCTTTGAGATGCTCTGCCTCACCGGCGCTCGGCTAGAAAACGGCCCGCTAGCGCCAGCCGGCTCGGTCGAACACCATCACGGCCCGAGCGTTCAGCTCCCCCAACGTTGCGAGGTTCAGTGTGTCGGCTACGAATTCGCCCCAGCCGGCGAGGGTGGCCGCCCACTCCACGCCGGGATTGACCGGATACTCCAAGTTGGCCTCGGCGAAGACCGACTGGGCCTTCACATCCGTGAGGAACTCGAGCAGGCGGATAGCGTTGTCCCGGTTCGGCGAGTAAGCCGTAACCCCGGCGCCGCTCACGTTGACGTGCGTCCCTCTGTCCGCCTGGTTGGGAAAGAAGACGCCCACCTTGTCCGCGACCTCACGGTCGGCGGCCTCATCCGAGTTCAGGAGTCGGCCGAGGTAATACGTGTTGACGATCGCGACGTCGCCCACGCCGGCTGCCACGTCCTTGATCTGGTCCGTGTCACCTCCCTGCGGCGCCCGGGCCATGTTGGCGACGATGCCTTCGGCCCAACGCTGAGCGGCCTCTTCACCACTCGAGGAGATGATCGAGGCGAGTAGAGATTGATTGTAGATATTCTCCGAGCTGCGCACGAGTACACGGCCCTTCCAGCGCGGGTCGGCCAGATCCTCGTACGAACTCAACTCGCTCGGATCGACACGATCCGTCGCGTATACGATCACCCGCCCTCGCTGGGTCAGACCGTACCAGAACCCGTCAGGCTCGCGCAGGTGGGAGGGGACGTTGGCATCGAGCGTCGGCGTCGATACGGGTTGGAGCAGCCCCCGCTCCTTCGCGCGGTGGAGCCGGCCAGCGTCCACCGTGATGAGTAGGTCCACGATCGTGCTCTCCCCCTCAGCCTCGAGCCGAGTGATCAGTTCGTCGGCCGAGGCGGTCTGAACGTTGACCCGTATCCCGGTCATTTCGGTGAAGGATCTGAAGAGCTCTTGGTCTGCTTCGTAGTGGCGATGGCTGTAGACGTTGACCACCTCGTCGGACGTGGCGTCTCCGCCACCGCCCGAACACGCTGCGGCCGCGAGGGAGGATAAGAGGACGATGGCCGTTGAAGACCGTAGGCCGGACATGGCTGTAACCCCCGAAAGGAAGGCAAAAAAAGCAGATGAGAATCAATCTCAACTAAGACGTTATGCCAAAGATCGAAGAAGTGCGCTTTCCGTGCAAGTGAGTCGGACCGACGTTCGTCACATCCCCCGTCTCAGTGCAGGGGGCGCCTTGCCGTTCGCCCGCGCGTTTTGGTAGCTTTCGGTCTCTCTTCTCCACTGAAACCCGTTAAACGTGCAGGGCACTTCATGACCGAATACACACACGCTCGCATCCCTTCCGAGGGCGACCATGTCACCATTGCAGGCGGGCGCTACATCGTGCCCGACAACCCCGTCATCCCGTTCATCGAAGGTGATGGCATTGGACCGGACATCTGGCGGGCCACGCGGGACGTCGTCGATGCGTCGGTAGAGAAGGCCTTCGGTGACGCGCGCAAGATCCACTGGATGGAGATATTCGCCGGGGAAAAGGCGAATGAACTCACCGGGGAGTGGATACCCGAGGAGACGTTCGCGGCCCTCAGGGAGTTCAAGGTGGCCATCAAAGGCCCGCTCACGACTCCCGTGGGCGGTGGCATCCGATCCCTCAATGTTACGTTGCGGCAGGTTCTGGACCTCTATTCGTGCATTCGTCCGGTGCGCTGGGTCCAAGGCGTTCCGTCTCCGGTGAAGGAGCCTGAAAAGCTCGACGTGATCATCTTCCGAGAGAATACCGAAGACGTGTACGCGGGCATCGAGTGGGCTTCAGGCACGCCCGAGGCGAAACGGGTCCGCGACTTTCTGGTGGGTGAGATGGGGGCTGAGATCCGCGAGGAGAGCGGGATAGGGATCAAGCCGATCAGCCCGTTCGGTACCAAGAGGCACGTCGCGGCCTCGATCCGGTACGCGCTCGAGCGCGGCCGAAGGTCCATCACGTTGGTCCACAAGGGCAACATCATGAAGTACACCGAGGGCGCCTTCCGTGACTGGGGTTACGAGGTCGCGCGGGACGAGTTCGGGGACGACACGCTGCCGGAGTCGGCTACCTGGGACGGCGCGGATCCGGAGGGAAAGCTGGTCATCAAGGACCGCATCGCGGACGCGATGTTCCAGCAGATCCTGCTTCGTCCGGACGAGTACGACATGATCGTGACGCCAAACCTGAATGGCGACTACATCTCGGATGCATGCGCAGCGCAGGTCGGAGGCTTGGGCATGGCGCCGGGTGCCAACGTGGGCGACGAGATCGCCTTGTTCGAGGCCACCCACGGGACGGCGCCCAAGTACGCAGGCCAGGACAAAGTCAATCCGGGATCGCTGATTCTCTCGGCCGTGATGATGCTCGAGCACATGGGGTGGAACGAGGCGGCCCGAGCCATCGATCGGGGCATCGAGGGTGCCGTCGGTGCCAAAACCGTGACCTACGATCTCGAGCGGCAGATGGAGGGTGCGACAAAGGTCGCGACCTCCGAGTTCGGCCGCGCGATCATCGAACACATGTGAGGAACGCCCCATGACGATCACCCACATCACCGAATCCTTCGCCGGGCTCGACACTCCGCTCGTGGTGGTGCCCGTGTTCAGCGACGACTCGGCACTTTCCGGCTGGGCGGCGGAAGCCGACGCCGCGCTTGGCGGCGCGATCGCCCGGGCGCGTGACGCCGGGGACTTGGCCGGCGAGAAGAGCGACGACGCCCTGTTCTACCCATCGAAATCCGGCCCGCAGCGAGTGCTGGTGCTCGGTGTCGGACCCAGGGACGCCTTCGACGCCGAAGCCGCCCGGCGGTTTGCCGGCAGAGCCGTGCGCCGGGCTGAGAGCCTGTCCATCGATGCTTTAACCATCAGGCTCGAAGACACGGACCTGGAAGCCACGGTGGCGGCCAAGGCCTCGGCGGAGGCTGCGACGATGTCCGCGTGGCGCTTCACAGAGATGAAGACCCGGCCGGGAGGAGAAGACGAAATCGATCTCGACTTCCGCGTCAGCACTCTCGGTTTGTCCGTCGCCGGTGACGAGGAAGGGGTCGGCGAAGCGATCGGAATCGGCGAGATAATCGGGCGTGGAGTGAATTTTGCCCGCATCCTCCAGTCCCGTCCAGGTAACGTGGCCACGCCTACCCATCTCGCCGACGAGGCGGCCCGCATGGCAGCGGAAACCGGTCTGGCCGTCACGGTAATGGGTCCGAAAGAGCTGCTCACCGAGAACATGCACGCGATCCTGGCGGTATCTCGGGGCTCGGTCGAGGAGCCCCGCCTCATCGTGCTCGAACATAGTGGAGGATCGGAAGGTGACGCCCCTCTGGTGTTGGTCGGGAAGGGACTGACGTTCGACGCCGGCGGTATCTCCTTGAAGCCACCCAAGGGCATGGAGGAGATGAAATTCGACATGTCCGGTGGCGCGGCCGTGATCGGTGCGATGCAGGCGATCGCCGAGTTGAAGGTGCCGCTGAACGTAGTCGGAATCATTCCTTCGTCCGAAAATCTTCCGTCGGGCACCGCCATGAAGCCCGGCGACATTATCGATTCCCGGGAGGGCAAGACGATCGAGGTGGTGAACACGGACGCGGAGGGCCGTCTCATCCTTGCGGACGCGCTCTCATACGCGCAGACGTTTTCTCCGGCGGCGATCGTCGACTGCGCCACGCTGACGGGTGCGGTGGTCATCGCGCTCGGCCACCACGCCGCCGGTGTGCTCGGCAATGACGATGCCTTGGTGGAGGAGCTCCGCGCAGCGGGTGAACGATCCGGTGAACGCTGTTGGCCGCTACCACTCTGGGACGACTACAAGAAACAACTCGACAGCGATGTGGCCGACATCGTGAACGTGGGAGGAAGGTCCGCAGGGACGATTACGGCGGCTTGTTTCCTCAGCGCGTTCGTTGGCGACTGTGCATGGGCACACCTGGACATCGCCGGAACGGCCTACGGGGAGGGGAAGCGGCCCTACGAGCGGAAGGGTGGAGTGGGCCTTCCCGCGCGTCTTCTGGTGGAGTGGGTGCGGAGCCGAGCCGGGTGACGTTCCCGCGACCAGCGTCGATTCTCGTGGTTTGGGCCTTTCTCACCTCTGGGGGACTCGCCGCCCAAGGGCCTCCGGACACCCTTCAGGTTCAGGTCCCCGATTCACTGGTGGTGCCCGGCGATTCGTTAGCGGTGCCCGGCGATTCACTGGTGGTGCCCGGCGATTCA
>JBGMRK010000014.1:6391-11482 GCA_048061375.1 Longimicrobiales bacterium
GGTGCCCGGCGATTCACTGGTGGTGCCCGGCGATTCATTGCAGCAGATCGCTGACAGTTTGGTGACCGTTGTCGACACCTTCCCGGACTTCCCGGATGGTGTTTCCGTGGGATATGGCCAGGCGGTTTGGGAGTGGGACAGCGACGCCCTGCTGTCCACTCGGGCACTTACGCTTGCCGAGCTGGTGAGCCTCGCGCCTGGCATCACTCTGCTTCGAGGCGGTGACTACGGCTCCCCCAATACGGTTGTGGCGTTCGGGGCCGCGGGCGGCGGCGTGCGCCTGTTCTGGGACGGGTTCGAGATGTGGCCAATGGATTCCGGCGTCCCCGACTTGTCCCGAATTGGGCTTGCCGGCTTGGACCGCGTGCGGGTCGAGCGGCGAATGGGTGCGCTGCGCATCGAGATTTTTTCGAAGCAGCCTCTGAATCCTGAACCGTTCACTCAGGTGGATGTGGGTACGGGGGACCTGCGGACGAACGTCCTGCGCGGCACCTTCGCGAAACCCCACACGCTGGGGGGCGCACTGACTGTTGCGCTGGACCGACTCGACACACGTGGCCCCGGCCTCCAGGAAGTCGGGAGCGTCAGCGGCGTGACACTTCGGTACGGCATCCAAAAGGGCAAACGGGGAGGCCTGGTAGGCGAGCTGCGGCGCTATAGTCCCAAGATCGACGTGGAGGGCCTGCCGGGAGAAAGCAAACGGAGCGACGTCGTCTTGAGAGGCCGTTGGCGCTTCGGCGAGAGCCTCACGCTCGACGGCGTCTACGGCACGTCCTCCCTCTCCAGCCCCAAGGACCTGCAAGGAAGCGTGGAGTTCGACGAAAGCCGGCGTCAGTTCGGTCTGAGGGCCGGGGTGGAGCGTGGGCGTTTTTGGGGCAACATCGGTGGGCGTCTGCTCGGCGGCGACGGGCTTCCGGATTGGTCAGCCGAGGGGGCGGTGGGTGGGAGCTGGCTCGGAAAGGTGGCCGTCGAGGCAGGGTGGCAACAGGACAACTGGGACGGGGAGGGAGCGTCGGCGGTAAGGGCGTCCGCCCGCACCGAGGCCTTTTATGGACTCTCGCTCTTCGGATCGTACGAGGACGGGACCTGGGGCGTGTCCGATGTGCGTGGTTTCCACGAATTCCAGGCCCTCACACAAGTCCTTGATACGCTCACCACGCCGGATCCGCCCGAGCCCCCCGCTCCGCCCACCCTGCGTCTGACCGAGCGGACGGGCATCCGCCTGGGCGGATCGTACCAATGGAGGGGTATCAGGGTGTCGGGTGCCTGGCTGTCGTTGGAGGTGGACAGCCTCTATCCGCTCGGACTCCCCCTCGATAAGGACGGGGTCACGGTCGAGGGGGGTAAACGCACCGGCTACGAGATCGCGGCTCTTATCCCGGCTCCCTGGAAGGGACTTTCCATAGAGGGTGCTTATCAGGCATGGGACGAGGACTTTCCATACATGCCGAAGACGACGTGGAACGCGGCGCTCAAATACCACAACGTATTCAAGGAAACGCGAAACCTGGAGCTTTGGGTCGACCTGGGCGTCGTCGACAGGGATCCCATGGTGATTCCGCTCACCGAGGTACTCGAGGGAGAGATCGAGCCGGTCCTGACCACGGTCCCGGAGTATAAGGAATGGTACGTAATGATCCAGGTGCGTATTGTCTCGGTACGCATATTCATCCGCTTCGAGAACCTCGGCAACAAGCGCGACAACTTCGATTTCCCCGGCCGTATCCAGCCGGTGAGGCGCTCGATGTACGGCATACGATGGGTCCTGCTGAATTGAAAACCTCACGACGTCGGAGGAGTCCACATGATTCGTAGCATGACGGGGTACGGTGAGGCGGAGTGCGCTACCGAGTCCGGCTCCTTCAGGGTCGAACTGAAGACCGTGAACCACCGGTTCTTCAACGCCGTCCTGCGGACCCCTCCCGGTTTCGATCGCCTGGAGGCAGAAATCCAGGGTTGGCTCCGCGCCGGCATCGCCCGCGGCCACGTGACTTTTTCGCTTCAGTTCGACCCGAACTCGGGTGGCGGCTCGGCGCCGCTTCCGCAGCTCGACATCGAACGAGCAACCCGGTACGTGTCACTGCTGAACGAACTGCAGGCCGAACTCGCGCTGCCCGGCGAGGTCGAGTTGTCGCATCTGACCCGCTTCGGAGAGATCTTTCGGGCGCCCGACCAGTCGCCGAGCCCGACCGACATCGATCCCGAAATGCTCGAAGAGTTGATCCAACAGGCGCTCGCCGGGATGATCGGAATGAGAGAAGCGGAAGGGGCTCGGCTCCAGGTAGATCTGGAGGCCAGGCTCGATGCGATCGCGGGGCACCTGGACGTGGTATCTGCGCGGGCGCCGGAGCGGCTCGTCGCTGAGCGTGACCGCCTGCGGGAAGCGGTCGCCGAGCTAACCGACCAGGCTGACGTGGATGAGGACCGACTGGCCCGCGAAATCGCCTACCTGGCCGAAAAGTGGGACATCAACGAGGAGCTGGTTCGGTTCCGCTCGCACCTCGAGCTCTTCGCCGAGGGGCTCGGGGGGGACGTGGCTGAACCGGCCGGCAAGCGGCTCGGCTTTGTCGTGCAGGAGATGCACCGGGAGGCGAACACGATCGGATCGAAGGCGAACGACACAGAAATCAGCCGCGCATCCGTAGCGATGAAGGAAGAGATCGAACGCCTCCGCGAGCAGTTGGAGAACGTGGAGTGACCTCCGACGTTCCTCCGCTGCTTCCTCTTGTGCTGGCTGCCCCGAGCGGCACGGGAAAGACCACCATCGCCCGAAGCCTGGTGGACGGCTCGGATCGGTTCGTGTTCTCCGTCTCGGCGACCACGCGGCCTCGCCGTGAGCACGAGCGAGATGGAGTGGACTATCACTTCCTGTCGACCGAGGCGTTTCAGGCGATGCGCGATGGGGGCGAGTTGGCCGAGTGGGCCGAGGTGCACGGGTATCTCTACGGTACCCCTCGGAGCGCCTTGAGAGAGCCGGCGAGCCGAGGCGAGCAGGTGGTGCTGGACATCGACGTGCAGGGTGCGCGACAGCTCAAGGAGGCTGTGCCCGACGCGCTTCTCGTGTTCATCATCCCTCCCAGCGTGGACGTGCTCGTCGAGCGGTTGAGGGGGCGGGGCACAGAACGAGAGAGCGAGGTGCTTCGGCGGCTCACCAACGCACGCGATGAGTTGGCGGCGGCAGTCGAGTTCGATTTTGTGATCGTAAACGAGAGTCTCGAGGAGGCCGTCGCCGAGGTGTCGGATATCGCGCTGGGGGGGGGCGGCGGACACCCTCGTGAGGCTGATGAGGTGGCGGATTTCGTCGCTGTGTTGGGAAGCAACATCGACCTGTTGATCGAACGGGAGTTCACAGAAGGGCAGAACTAGCCCATCTTATAAGGCTACAGCGGCAGCATCGCAACGCGGTCGGACAGATACCAGAGGTGATTACCATGCGAGTGTTTACTCCTGATGAAGCGGCGAAGCACACCCAGAGCAAGTACTTGGGTGTCCTGGTAGCTGCGAAGTATGCCCGGGAACTCAACTCGCTCCCGCGGGAGACGTTGCCGCTCGGCGAAGAAAAGAAGCTCACGACCAAGTCGCTCGAGGCTCTTACGTCTGGGCACATCGAGTTTCGACTCGTTCAGAAGCGTCGCGTGGAGAAGTAGGGCCTGAGGACCTCCACGACTTTCCGGTGTTCGGGAGCCCGCCTCCGGCGCTGACGCCTCGGCCCCCTTGGGTGGGGCGTCGCGTGGTCCTGGGCGTTACGGGTGGGATCGCGGCCTACAAGTCCGTCCAGGTCGCGCGCGATCTTACGCGGCTCGGAGCCGAGGTCGATGTTGTCATGACGGCCGGGGCCGGACGTTTCGTCCGGCCTCTCTCGTTCGAGGGTGTTACGGGGCGACCCGCCCTCACCGATCTTTTTTCGACCGACGGCGCGGCGCAGCACATTCGTTTGGGCTACGACGCGGACGTCGTGTGTGTCGCTCCCACGACCGCGGATTTTATCGCGCGGGCAGCCCAGGGACGGGCCAACGACCTTCTTTCAACCACGCTCTTGGCCACCCGTGCGCCGGTCCTGATCAGCCCGGCGATGAACGACCGCATGTTCGCGCATCCCCAGACGCAGCGGAATCTGACACACCTTCGTGAGGCACTGGGTTACGCCATTATCGGGCCCGCCTCAGGGCCGCTCGCGTTTGGCGAGGGTGAGGGTCCCGGGCGAATGCTCGAGCCCGGCGACATCGTCCAGGAAATTGGGCGGGCATTGGGAGCCGATCCCGCCTTCACCGGTAGGAAGGTGCTCATCACCTCCGGCCCGACTCGTGAGCCTCTGGATCCGGTCCGATACCTCGGCAACCGATCGTCGGGACGCATGGGGTTTGCCCTCGCCGAAGCTGTCTGGCGACGCGGTGCGGACGTATGCGTGGTGGCCGGGCCAGCCGTAGTGCCGGCGCCGTACGGACCCGACATCGTCTCGGTGGAAACCGCACTCGAGATGCACGCGGCGGTGCGCGAACGCATCGGGGAGACCGACCTGAACATCTTCGCGGCGGCCGTAGCCGATTTCAGGCCCGCCGATCCTTCCGGAGACAAGCTCAAACGAGCGGAGGTGGGTCCGGGATTTCAAATTGGGCTCACGGCCAACCCCGATATCGCCGCCGAGACCAAGAGCTTGCGACGGGGTGGAGCCATCACTGTAGGCTTCGCTCTCGAAACGTCGGACCTTGTTGAAAACGCCCAGCGCAAGCTGGACCACAAGGGCTTCGACCTCATCGTGGCGAACGATGCCACCGACCCGCTGGCCGGATTCGACGTGGATACCAACGTCGCTACACTCGTGTGGCGTGAAGGGGAACCCGAGGCACTGCCGAGCATGACCAAGCATGAGCTGGCCGAGCGTATCCTCCAGGGCCTGGCAGCGCTGTTGAGGGAGGAAGGGTGACGCAGAAGGGCCGGCCCGAGGAAGTCGCGAGATTCTTCAGGCAGCGGGAGGAGTTGGGGGCCGGCGACCTCTTCATGGACGGGCTCACGCGTGACGAGGCGCTCGCTCTTGTCGCCGACCGGATGGATGACGCCGTTCCGGGGCGTAGGAGCGTCACGCAGGCGTCA
>JBGMRK010000014.1:11582-26714 GCA_048061375.1 Longimicrobiales bacterium
CAGGCCGGCAAGCTGCTGGATCTGATGCTCGCCTCAATCGATCTCTCTCGCCGGGACTCGGTCTACATCTGTAATGTTCTCAAGTGCCGGCCGCCCGGAAATCGCGATCCGATGCAGGACGAGATCGACCAATGCTCACCCTACCTGAAGCGTCAAATCGAATTGGTGGCGCCGGAGGTGATCCTCGCCGTAGGGACGTTCTCCGCCAAGCTGCTGACCGGAACGACCAAGCCGCTCGGCCGGTTGCGCGGTGAGATCTATTCCTACGAGGGCGTTCCTCTTATTGTCACCTACCATCCGGCCGCGCTGCTGAGGAATCGGGGCTGGACTCGCTCCGCTTGGGACGACCTGCAACTCCTTCGCCAGGTGCTGGACAACCGTTGATCCGTTTCAGGGCCCAAGGATGAACCTACCAGAAGCCGTCTCTGCGCCCGTGGACGGCGTGCTCACGACCGGCTATGACCGGCAGCCGCCCTTCTCGCTCGAAGCCGAGATATCTGTGCTCGGCGGAATGCTGATCGACGGCGACGCGGTGGCCAGGGCCGTGGAAGTCGTCAACGACTCCATGTTCTACAGAGAGGCCAACCGCCGACTCTATCGATCGATGGTCCGCCTCTTCGAGCGCGGTGACGTCGTGGACGTGATCACGCTCAGCGAGGAGCTCAAGAAGACCGACGAGTTCGAGGACACGGGGGGGGCCACCTACCTGGCCGAGCTGCTGAGCGCGGTGCCCACCGCCGCCAACATCGAGTACCACGCCCGGATCGTGCGGGACAAGGCGCTGCTGCGCCGGCTGATCGACGCGGCGTCGAGCATCATTCGGGACGTGTACGAGCAGGGTGAACGCCAGGTCGAGGATGTGCTCGACCACGCCGAGCAGCGGGTGTTTCAGGTCGCGCAGAGCCACTCGCGAGACGGGTTCGTTTGGATCAAGGAAATCCTCTGGCCCACGTTCGAGCACATAGAGCGCCTTCAGGAGTCCGAGTCGGGCATCACGGGACTGGCAACGGGTTTCCCGGACCTCGACCGCGAGACGACGGGGTTCCAAAAGGGTGACCTGATCATCGTCGCTGGGCGCCCCGCCATGGGGAAGACGTCGCTGGTTCTCAACATTGCGCAGAACGCCGCGATCGAGCTCGGTGCGCCGGTGGCCATTTTTTCACTGGAGATGTCCAAGGAGCAGCTCGTACAGCGCCTTTTGTGCGCCGAGGGCCGTGTCGACGCCCAGAAGCTCCGCCAAGGAAAGCTCAGTTCGGAGGAATACCAGCGTCTCGCGGCGGCGGCCGGCCACCTGAATACTGCGCCCCTCTGGATCGACGATTCACCCGGTAGCACGGTGCTCGAGATGAGGGCGAAGGCCCGAAGGCTCCAAGCCGACCTGCGCCGGGACGACAAGGAGCTCGGCATGTTGATGATCGACTACATGCAGCTCATGGCCGGAAATCGCAGATCGGAGAGCCGGACCCAAGAGGTGAGCGAGATCTCACGGGGCCTCAAGGCTCTCGCACGCGAGTTGGAGATTCCCGTCGTGGCCCTCAGCCAGCTCAGCCGCGCGCCGGAGCAGCGCACCGATCGACGCCCCCAGCTCTCGGACCTGAGGGAGAGCGGCAGCATCGAGCAGGATGCCGATCTAGTCATGTTTCTGTACCGTCCCGAGTACTACGTTGGCCTGGTCGACAAGGATGGGAACTCGGTCGAAGGCAAGGCGGAACTCATCATCGGGAAGCAACGAAACGGGCCGACAGGAACCGTGAATCTTTACTTCAACAAGGCCTATACTCGGTTCGACTCGGTCGCCCACGGAGGCCAGCGGGCAGTGGATACCTCACCGGGCGATTTCGGGGGAGCTTGACCGGTGCTCCCGTGACGGCCAACGGGGGTGGAGCAGCGGTCGGAGTCGCCGTGCCGGCCGCGGGATTGGGCGAACGCATGGGCGGCGTACGCAAGCAGTATCTCGAGCTTGCGGGCGAGCCGGTACTCCTCTGGTCGATACGGCCGTTCTTGGTGTTGCGCGATGTCGTCGCGGTGGCCGTAGCGCTTCCCAAGGACGATCTGACCGAACCGCCCGACTTTCTCCTCGACCTCGATCCACGGGTGGTTCTCGTCCCCGGCGGTGATACCCGACGAGACTCGGTGTGGTCGGCACTTCAGGCGCTCCCAGGAGATGCGGGGACGGTGGTCGTCCACGACGGAGCTCGCCCACTCGTGTCCAAAGAGGTCATCGACGAGTGCATTCGTGTCGCGCGCGAAGGCGTGGGCGCGGTGGCCGGATGTCCAGCCGTGGACACCTTGAAGCGGGTGCGGGAGGACCGGCGCATCGTGGATACGCCGGATCGGACCGAACTGTGGCACGCACAGACGCCGCAGGCTTTTCCCCGGAGTGTGCTGGAAAACGCGTACATGCGCGCGATTGCGGAGGACTGGCCCGCTACCGACGACTCGGGTTTGGTCGAGCGCGCCGGCGGCGAGGTCGTGATGGTCTCGTCGCCGGCGAGAAACCTCAAAGTGACCCGGCCCGAGGATCTGGCCCTCGCCGAGCTACTGCTGGATCTCGGCCGCCCGTGAGCGGCGCGACACTCGACTTCACGTCCTATCCGGTGGACCGCAGCGACCTCGACCCGGTCGTCGGTCACCTCGAGGCCGGCGGGCTACTGGTTTACCCCACGGAGACGGTGTACGGGCTGGGCGGTGTGGTTATGGATTCAGTGCTGCGAGCCCTCGCGGCCGCGAAGAGCAGGGGAGCGGACAAGCCGTTCCTCCTGCTGGTGCCGTCACGAAAGAGCGTGGAGCACTTGGCTTGGACTCCCGCCGCCCTCGATCTCGCCGAGGTGTTCTGGCCGGGCGCCGTCACCATCGTGCTGCGAGACGAGACCGAGCGATTTCCGCTGGGCGTCCGGAGCCCCGAGGGAACCGTGGCGGTCCGGATGAGCCCGCATCCCCTGATCGCTGATCTGTTGAGCGTGTTGTGTGCGCCGTTGATCTCGACGAGCGCCAACGCGCCCGGCGAGCCACCGACCCTCTCGGTGGCCGACGCGGCCGACGCGGTCGAGTCGCTTGGGCTGGGCAGAGACCTGCTGATCCTCGACGGAGGGCGACTCGAGCCGGCGGCGGCGTCTACCATCGTCGATTGCTCCGGAGACCAGCCCGTGTTGTTGAGGGAGGGATCGGTACCCCTCGGACGTGTTCGCTGTGTGCTCCCAGGTATTGAGGCCGGCGGCGATGGGTGAGCGAGCGCCGTTCAACGTGCTCTTCGTGTGCACGGGCAACACGTGCCGAAGCCCGATGGCGGCGGTCGTCGCACGGCGGGCGCTCCAGGAGCGAGGATGGGATCACGTGAGCGTACGCTCCGCCGGCACCTCCGCTTACCGGGGGGGTGGCGCGAGCGTAGGGGCCCTCAGGGCGACAGCCGCGGCCGGACTGGATCTAGAAAACCACGTGAGCCGACCGTTGTCCGTCGATATGGTGGAGTGGGCCGACTTGATCCTGCCGATGGCCCCCAGCCACATGCTCGATGTCTCCGACTTTGGGGGTGCCGAAAAGGCCGCGCCACTTGCCTCGTTCGCGCCGGACGCCGAGGACGGCGACGTGCCTGCCGTACCCGATCCATTCGGTGGCTCGGACGAGGAATATGCCCGAACGTTTGAGAGTATCACCGCGATGGTAGAAGAAATGCTGACCCGTCTGGAGACCGAGATCGCCCAATGAGCCCATCGATCACCTCTCGGACGCGACTCTTGGCGCTACTTGGCGATCCGGTGGAGTACTCGTTCTCTCCGGTGGTTCAGAACGCGGCCTTCGAGGCGACTGGCGTGGACGGCGTCTACGTAGCCCTCGCGTGCAGCGATGAGGACCTTCCGGGCTTTATCGGTGCCATCGCGCGCTCGGATGGCGGGGGGAATGTCACCCTTCCGCACAAGGAGAAGGCGGCCTCGGTGTTGGACGTCTCCTCAGAGGCCGTTTTGCGGACCGGTGCCTGCAACACGTTCTGGGGCGTGGACGGCAAGGTCCACGGTGATAACACCGACGTCGAGGGCTTCGGGCGGGCATTGACGTTGTTTCTCGGTGGCGCCCCGACGGGGTTCCGCGTGTTGGTCCTCGGAGCGGGCGGCGCCGCCCGCGCGGCCTTGGTATCTCTGCTCGACGCCGAGGTCTCGGAGATCTGCCTCCTCAACCGCACGGTGGATCGGGCGCGCGCCGTATCACGTCGCATCGGTGGCGAAAAGGTACGGGTGTTGGAGCGCGCTCAGGCGGTCGAGGGTCTGGACTTCGACCTCGTGGTCAACACGACGCGACTGGGTTTGTCGCCGGATGATCCGCTTCCCGTCGATCTCGGACTGCTGTCCCGGGCGGGCGCCGTCATGGATCTCCCGTACGGGCCGGAGGCCACCCCGTTTGTTTGCGCGGCGGAAGCCCTCGGAGTCCGGGCGGCCGACGGCCTGGAGATGCTCGTGCAACAGGGAGCGGTCTCTTTCGAGCGTTGGTGGGATCGGCCGGCGCCGGTCGAGGCGATGCGCGGAGCGCTCAGGAGGGTGGAGGGACCATGATTCCGGCGGCCTTCGGCCGCGATCTTCTGGGCCTCCTGCTGCCTCGAGCCTGTCTCGGATGCGGCGCGCGAGTCCCCCCAGAGCGTGAGCCGGGCTTGGTATGCGCTCGCTGCGCCGTGACGCTCCGCGAGCCGCCCTACCCCCGTTGTGCACGCTGCGATTTCCCACTCGGAACGGGAGTGAGTGGCGAGGCGACGTGTTCGGAATGCGTCCGGTGGCCGCCGGCCTTGTCGGGCGCTCGGGCGTGCTCGATCCTGAGGCCTCCGGCGGACTCCCTCGTGCATGCGCTCAAGTACGATGGCTGGTCGGGCTTGGCGGAAGTAATGGGCGCCAGGATGGCGATGCTCGGCGTGCACCCGAGCGTGAGCCGGCCCTTCCTCGTCGTGCCCGTGCCCACGACTCGCGCGAGAGCGCGTCTAAGAGGCTACAACCAGGCACAACTCCTCGCGGAAGTGATCGGCGATGTGACCGGGCAGCCCTTTCTGGACGCCCTCTCTCGCCGCCCTGGTGGTGCGACTCAGGTGTCCTTGCACCCTGCGCAGCGCCTGGCTAACGTCCGACGTGCATTCTCGGTCCGGGAAAACGCGAAACCACGACTCCAGGGCGAGTGTATCGTGCTCGTCGACGACGTACTCACCACAGGCGCAACTGCCGGAGCGGCCGCAGAGACGCTCTTGGACGCCGGCGCCGGCGGAGTCTATCTATCGGCGTTTGCCCGGGCTTTTCCTCATATGACGGAGTGACTGTAGATGTCCATTCGGGTAGCGATCAACGGGTTTGGCAGGATCGGACGGAACGTGCTTCGCTCCGCGAAGCAGTCGAGGGCAGAGGGTATCGATTTCGTGGCCGTGAATGACCTCACGGATACCGCGACTCTGGCCCATTTGCTCAGATACGACTCGGTGCACGGCCGTTATCCCGGAGACGTTTCCGTGTCCGACGAGGGCCTGGTTGTGGACGGCGACACCCTCAAGGTCTTGAGTGAGCGCGATCCCGCCAACCTACCCTGGAGCGAACTGGGCGTGGACATCGTAGTGGAGGCCACGGGTTTTTTCAGGAGCCGGGACCAGGCGGCGAAGCATTTGGAGGCCGGCGCAAGGAAGGTGATCATCTCGGCGCCGGCGAAGAACGAAGACATCACGATTGTGCTGGGCGTAAACGAGGGGCGCTACAACCCTGATGAGCACCACATCATCTCGAATGCGAGTTGCACGACGAACTGCCTCGCTCCGGTGGCAAAGGTGCTCACTGAGAGTTTCGGGTTCCGGCGCGGCCTCATGACCACGATCCACGCCTACACCAACGATCAGGCCCTACTCGACGTGCCGCATTCGGATCTACGCCGTTCGCGCGCGGCGGCCATGTCGATGATCCCCACGAGCACCGGCGCCGCGAGGGCGACGGCACTCGTGCTGCCTGAGTTGGAGGGCAAGTTGGACGGAATGGCGATCCGGGTTCCCACGCCCGACGTCTCCGTGGTCGATCTCGTGGCCGAGTTGGACGAGGACACCTCGGTAGATGCGGTGAACGCGGCGTTCAAGGAAGCGGCAGACGGATCCCTGAAAGGGATCCTTGCCTTCTCGGATGAACCGCTGGTTTCGGTCGACTACACGGGGAGTCCTTACAGCTCGATCGTGGATGGACAGAGCACGGCGGTCATGGGTGGGCGGATGGTGAAGGTCCTTTCGTGGTATGACAACGAGTGGGGTTACTCGACCCGGGTTGTCGACCTGCTCGGGTTCGTCGGTGCCCGGTTGCCCGCGTCGATAGAGGGATGATGCGGAATCACGTTGAGGCCGGCGTGGGACGGGTGGCGGTGTAACGGGAGGGAACAGACGTCGTATGGGGGAGTGATGCGCACACAGGAGCAGGCGCTCGCAAACGAGCCGTCGACCGCACGGGTCGAAGTTTCGGAGCCGCGAACGCCAGACTTGCCGCAAGATTTCGCCCAGTGGCATCGCGATCACCGGGCAGCTGTGTACCGCTATGTCCGCTTCAGAGTGGCGACACGCGAGATGGCCGAGGACGTCACGTCAGACGTGTTCTTGAAGGCGCTTCGCTCGATCAAGCGTTATGACTCGAAGCGCGCGGCGCCCCGCACTTGGCTACTTCGCATCGCGCGCAACGCGGTAACGGATCACCTGCGCTCGTTGAAGCGGAGGGGATCGCTCCATGTTTCGCTGGATCGGGTTCCCGATCTTGTTGCGCAGGTCCCGTCGCAAGAGGAGCGGGTCCTCAAGGAGGAGAGGATCCAACATCTGCTGAACGGCACGAGGCTGTTGCGCCGCGCGGATCAGGAGATCCTCTCGCTTCGATACGGATCAGGGCTCGACAACAACGAGATCGCTGAAGCCCTGGGTGTCAGCCCCAACGCTGTTGCCGTACGGTTGCACCGTTCGCTGAAGCGCTTGAAGGACGTGATAGAAAAAGCTGCGGCCGAGGATGGCCGATGAGATTCACCGGAATAGATCATAACGGCTCGATTGACTGATGATAGATCGTACTGATAGCGGCCTCGACCTGCCGCCGGAATTGGCCCCCCTGGATCGGGAACTTTCCTCGATCACAATCGAGGAGCGGCCTTCTTTCGGTCCGGAGTTGGAGGCCGAGTTGGAGCGTGAGTGGGCGTCGCCGGTCGCAAAGCGTAGGTTCCGGCCTGCGCATGCGATCGCGGCTGGCTTGGGCGCGCTAATGATCGCGGGCCTTTCGGCCCCGCAGGCCCGCGCGTCCATCGCCAGGCTGTTCAACCTTGCCGACGAACCGGAGGCGGATGCCATTCAGGTGACGGTTCCCGAGCGGCCTATCCCGATACCGTCTGTGGAGGTCCATCGGGAAGAAGCTCCCGCAACCGATGGGATCGTCACTCTCGAGAGATCCACTGGCGCGCCTGGTGCGCCCCTGTTGAATGCGCAACGCCCCACGCCTTTGGACGTGGTCTTTCCGAAGCTGTTGAATCGGGATGAATACGAGCGATCCCTCGCCGAGCGTTATCCGCCCGAACTCGCTGAGGCTGGAATCGGTGGTACGGTGCAGATGCACATGTGGGTGAACCCGAATGGTGCAGTCGACTTCGTACAGGTTGCCGGAACGTCAGGCGTCGAGGCTTTGGATCGATTCGCGGTCGAGGTCGCTGGAGAGCTCCAGTTTGCCCCGGCCCGCCGCGCTGGGATGATCCTAGGAGCCTGGGTGGATCTTCCACTCGTGTTCGAGGCGGACTTTGGCGATCGGGATGCCCTCGACCGACCGGCGCCGATCGCGAGTCCGGCGGTGCCGTTCGAAATAAGGGCGCCGTTACCGGAGAGCTTCGTTCCCGGCTCGTTCGTGAGTCCGCCGCCCAGCATGGTCGAAGCCGAGGCGCTACTGCGCGCCTCGCTCGGAGAAGAGGCGAAGCCCGGTGGCCAGTGGGAGACCACCGTAAGCGCGCTGCTCGCCGGCGAGCCACCCTCGGGGATCTGGCCGATCCGTTGGCGCGAGTCATCCACCGTCGCCCTCGAAAAGGCAATCAGGAATAATCCCGACAACCCCGCGCCGCTGCTGGCGCTTGGTCGGATCCGTCGCAAGCAGGGCCTGTGGGGGGATGCGCGGCGGCTCTACGAGGAGGGCATCCGGCGTGCGACCCGGCTCAATGGGGGTGTCGCGACGGCACTACTCGCGGAGTTGCACTACGAGCGTGGCAAGATCGTGAAGCAGGAATGGGTGGCCTGGAGTGACCTCGGTCGGGTACCGCCCTCGGCATTGCAGGACTCGAGGTGCTCCGCGCCCCGAGGAGAGACCCAGGGTGACCAGGTCCCCGCGGACGTGCTGATCGCCTGGAACTACCTGTGCTCTGCGGCGTTCGATAGGATCCTGCGGGAGTCGTTCGATCCCATTCTTCCGCCCGAGGCCCAGCGCCGGCAGGAGATGCTCAGATCCTTCCACGCCGCGGTGCGCAACGCACCGGCGCATATCGGAGCGAATCGCGAGATTCTTGTCGACTTGGCCGACCAGCAGCGTTGGATCGAGCTCCTGGACGCCTCGCAGCGGTTCGTGGAGGCCACCCAGGGACATCCCACCGGGTTGCTCATGTCTGGCCTCGCCCTTCAGCGGCTGGGCTATTCCGAAGAAGCGCTCCAACGCTTCGAGATGGCACTCTTGGCGCTCCCCAGCAAGGACGCACGGGCGCTCGAGGACATTAGCGCTCTTCAGGCTTCTCGGCGTTCTCCGGATGAGATGGTGGTGGGCTTGAGCCGGGAAGAGAGTGAGCGCGCGTTCTGGGCCGCCCGAGACCCCGTTCTGTCCACTGCGGTGAATGAACGCCGTGTCGAACATCTAGCGCGTGGTGCCTATGCACTACTGAAATTCGGCGACCTGAGAGTGGCGGCCGCGAACGTGGTGATCAGGTACGGTCAGCCGCTCAACGTGAGGGCGTTCGGGGAAGATTCGAGCAGCCGGACTGTTTTTTGGGGGTACGGGCCAGGTCCGGACATCACGTTTCGCCGGGCCGTCGGCTCCGAGCATCTCGACATCACGGCCGAGGCGGAGGAATACCTCGAGGATCTCCTCGAGTCGGTGCCCCACCGATTCGGTTTGGGAAGTGCGAGGATGGTCTACCGTCTTCGGGGGCAGGCCGTGCTGTTTCGCGGTGACGCGCCCGGTGCGTGGGAAGTGGACGTCTACGGCGACATACCCGAGGAGTTCACGGATTTGGACGGTGCCGTCGACGTGACCATCTACGTATTGGGGGCGGGCAGGGAGAGGCTGAGTGAGTCGAGGAGCACGGTCCGCCCCTCACGCGGCAGCACGCTGAGGCGGTCGACCGAGGTGGCCGCCGATGCCACCGAGGTCGTCGTCGAGCTGTTCCACCCTCCTACCGGATTGGTCGCCCTCATGCGTGCCCCGCTGAGGGCTCGGGCGGACGATGTGGATTCACGTGTGTCCGACCTGCTGTTCGTGGAGCCGGCACGCCCCACACCGCAGTCGCTCCTGCGTCGCAACGGTTGGATGCGACCCATCGCGGGGCCGGTCGTGGATGCCGACGAGGTGGGCGTGCTCTTCGAGCTGTACGGTGTCCCGTCGGGACGGGAGCGGTACTCGGTCGAAGTAAGTATGACAGGGCGCGATGGATCGACGCGGCCTGTGCCGCTGCGGACTGCTCGTGACGACGATTTTGCGGCGTTCTGGGAGGGCTCGAGCCGGCGTGAGCGACCTGTGACGCAGTTCCTGATCTTGGACATATCAAACGTGGAGCCCGGAACGTACACCGTCGGTTTGGTGGCCACCGGGGTGGGGATGTCCACGCCAGCCGTCTCCAAGAAGAGGTTGGTGATCCGCTAGCCTGATGGCCAAACAAACCATCGAGGACCTCGACTTTCGAACCCTCGAGGGGCGTGTGGTTTTGGTCCGCGCCGATTTCAACGTCCCGCTCGACGAAAAGGGTCGGGTGTCGGATGACATCCGCCTGAGGCGCACACTCCCCACACTCGACGTTCTGGTTTCCGCCGGCGCCCGAGTCGTAGTGCTTTCACATCTCGGACGCCCCGGGGGAAAAACCCAACCGAGTTTGTCGCTCGCGCCTGTCGCCGAACAGCTTTCTTCTCTCATGAAAGATAAGGTGGAGTTCTGCCGGGAGACGGTGGGGATCGAGGCCGAAACGGCCCGCTCGAACCTCGAGTCCGGGGAACTCCTTCTGCTCGAAAACACCCGGTTCCATCCCGAGGAGACGGCCAACGATCCCCGATGGGCGGCCGCGTTGGCCGAGGGTGCACACGTGTTCGTCAACGATGCGTTCGGCACCGCCCACCGGGCCCACGCCTCGACCGAAGGGGTCGCTCGCGCGATTCGCAGCAATGGCGGTGTGGCGGTAGCGGGGCTCTTGATGGCCCTCGAGCTCCGCTTCCTGAGCGATGCGCTCTCCGATCCCGTGAGGCCGTTCGTGGCGGTACTCGGAGGTGCCAAGATCTCAGGCAAGATCGACGTGATCGACGCCTTGCTGCCCAGGGTCGACCAGCTCATCATCGGCGGTGCCATGGCAAACACCTTCTTGATGGCGCTCGGCCTGGAGGTCGGTGACTCCCTTGTGGAGGAGGACCGAGTGGCCGTCGCCCGTGACGTACTCGCCAAGGGCGGCGACAAGGTGCTGCTACCCGTGGATGTGGTGGTCGCCACCGACATCACCGAGGAATCGGTCACCCATACCGTCCCGCGGGAGGCCGTTCGACCCGACGATCGAATAGGAGACATCGGGTCCGAGTCATCGGCGCTATTCTCGGGGGTGCTCGCCACGGCCGGGACGGTCGTCTGGAATGGGCCGATGGGAGTCTTCGAGATGTCGCCTTTCGCAATAGGCACGTTGGAAATCGCGCGAGCCGCCGCGGCTGCGGCGGATGCGGGAAAGATGGTCATCGTGGGCGGTGGAGATTCCGCGGCCGCGGCTGCGTCGGCCGGAGTGGCCGATCGCTTGACGCACATTTCGACGGGCGGCGGTGCCGCGTTGGAGTTACTTGCCGGCGGCGAGCTGCCGGGTGTTGTCGCACTGAACGATCGAATGGAGGCGCCCTGATGTCCGAGCAGCGGGTGATCGCCGGAAACTGGAAAATGCACCATGGTCCCTCCGCCACGCGCACGTTCTTCAGGGACTTCGCCCCGGACCTGGGCGAGTCCGCGCCCACGCTCATCGTTTTCCCACCCGCACTGTCCTTGGCGGCCGCGGTCGAGTCCCGCGGTGGACGGCCCGAAGTGCACCTCGGCGTTCAGAACATCCACTGGGAGGAGAGGGGTGCCTTCACGGGTGAATTATCCGCCTCGATGACCTTGGACGCGGGCGCGACTTACGCGTTGGTCGGGCACTCGGAGCGGCGACACGTCTTTGGCGAGACCGATGAAGAGGTGGCACTCAAGGTTGGCGCCTGCGTCGCCAGCGGCCTGACTCCGGTCGTGTGTGTGGGTGAGACCCTCGAGGAGCGGCGTGGTGGCCTCTTGGAGGATGTCATCGAGCGCCAACTCAAAGCGGCATTGGAAGGACTCGCCGCTCGCCCGGCAGCCCACTTCATGGTCGCATACGAGCCCGTGTGGGCCATCGGCACCGGTGAGACGGCCACGCCCGAGGATGCTGCGGGAGCACACGCTGTGCTGCGAAGCGTTCTCCGGGGTGCTCTCGCCGGAGATGACGCTGGAGAGGTGCCGATTCTGTACGGCGGCAGCGTGAAGCCGGGCAACGCGGGCGAACTCCTCTCGGCCGCCGAGGTCGACGGAGTGCTCGTGGGGGGCGCGTCGCTCGACGCGGAGTCCTTTGCGCGGATCGCTGAATCGGCCTGAATCCCGCGGGTTTCGGGTTGACCCAACCGCCTGTCGTGGCGATGTTTACCGCTCTATTTGCGAGTCTTAACGCTGGTTGACGATGTTCGGAATTCTTCTCTCGGTGCTAGTGCTGGACGGTCTGTTCCTGACCGTCGTGATCTTGCTCCAAGCGGGCAAGGGTGGCGGTCTTGCGGCGATGGGCGGTGGCGCGGCGGCTACGGAGGGAATCCTCGGTGGACGGCAAGCTACCACCATGCTGACCCGTGCGACGTGGACGGGGGGGGGCGTGTTCATGGCCCTCGCTCTCGTTCTGTCGATCATGTCGTCCAGGACTCGGGCGCCGGAGTCCATTCTCGAGTTCGACGCTCCTGCCGGCGTTCAGGCGCCCCAGCCGGTACTGGACGCGCTCCAGGCTCCCCCCGGCGGCGACGCCGGCGGTTCGGGGGACGACGACGGCAACCGCTAGACTCGATCCTCCGGGGCGGGACGGACCAACCCCAGGCCGATGCCTGTAACGGACTCCGCGGACGGGACGGCGCTGGTCGCCGGACTCACCGAGACCCAGCTCCACGAACTCTACTACGCGCTGGTGCGGGTCAGAGCCGCCGAGGAACGGCTGGAGCTCCTCCACACACAAGGACAGGTCGGCCGGGGAGTCTACCGCTCCTTGGGCCACGACGCCGGCTCGGTCGGTGCTGCCTATGCCCTCGATCGACGCTCTGACGGAACGGGTGACATCATCGCACCAACGATTAGAGCATGTGGGGCGTTATTCCTCATGGGCGGGGAACCTCTGGACTTGTTCCGCCAGTACCTGGCCCGAGCTACCGGGCCCACGGGCGGTAAGGACGCGAGCGTTCACTGGGTGGATTATCGGCGTGGACTTGTGGGCCCAGTCTCTCCTTTGGGCACCATGGTGGGGGTCATGGCTGGCATCACGCTTTCGTTTCGCCTGAGGGGAGAGCCAAGGGTGGGGCTCGTCTTTTGTGGTGCCGGCGCAACTTCGACCGGAGCGTGGCACGAGGGCCTCAACTTTGCCGCTGTCCAACGATGTCCGATGGTTCTCGTGGTCGAGGCGAACCAACGGGCCTTCTCGAAGCCCACCGGAACGAACACGCGGCTGGAGAGCTTCACACAGAAAGCTGCCGGGTACGGACTCCATACCGAGTCCGTAGACGGCACGGATGTGCTTGACGTCTATGAGGGGACCAAGCGTGCCGTGGACCGGGCTCGCGCGGGCGAGGGAGCGGGCATGGTCGAGATGAGGTATTACGACCGAGATGGACACGCGCGGCACGAAAACCAGGAGGGTGTGGAGCCGAATGAGTTGAAGGCGTGGGAGGGCCGCGATCCGGTCGAGCGGTTCGGTGAGCGCCTCCTCGCTGAAGGGTGGGCGACTCAGGACACGCTGGGTGCGCTCGGCGCGCGCGCGGAGGATGAGGTCCGCGTAGCGGCCGAGCAGGCCCTGGGTGAGCCCGCTCCAGAGGGCGCATACGCACTCGACGCCGTGTTTACGGACGGGGGCGCAGAGACGCCATGGACCCGTCTTGAAACACCCGACCCCCTCCAGGCATGAGCCAATCCGGGGAGGCCGTGGGAGGCAAGCCCGACAACGTCACCAAGACCGAACGGCGAGAGCCTGTTACGCTCCTCGAGGCCATCAGCGAGGGACTTTTCGAAGAAATGGAGCGGGACGAGCGCGTCTTCTTGATGGGTGAAGACATCGGGGTCTACGGCGGGGCGTTCAAGGTCACGCGGGGCTTCCTCGACCATTTCGGAGAGAAGCGGGTGATCGACACGCCCATCTCGGAATCGGGATTCACCGGTGCCGCTGCCGGGGCTGCCCATATGGGCCTGCGCCCGGTAGTCGAAATGCAGTTCATGGACTTCATCTCGCCGGCCTACGACGTCATCACCAACTATATCGCGACGTCGCTGTATCGTGGCAGCGGGCCCCTTCCGCTCGTAATCCGGGGACCCGTGGGTGGCGGTAATCGGGGGGGGCCCTTCCACTCGCAAAATGTGGAGATGGCCTTCTTTCACACGCCGGGCCTCAAGATCGTTTATCCCAGCACGGCCTACGACGCCAAGGGATTGATCAAAGCTGCGATTCGGGACGACAATCCAGTCATTGTCGAAGAGCACAAGGGTCTGTATCGAGCCCCATTCCTGCGGGAAGTGTTGCCCGAGGACGACTACATAGTGCCTCTGGGTGAGGCGAATGTCGTGCGAGAAGGGACTGGGCTTACAGTCGTCACGTACGGCATGATGGTTCACCGAAGCGTCGATGCGGCGGAGGTCCTCCACCAAGAGGACGGGTTCGAGGTGGAGGTTTTGGACCTGAGAACCCTATCGCCGCTCGACGATGCAGCGATCGTTGCGAGCGTGAAGAAGACCGGTCGTCTGCTGGTGGTGCACGAAGACACGAGAACGGGCGGTATTGCCGGCGAGATCGCCATGAGGGTGAGCGAAAAGGCGTTCGAATGGCTGGATGCGCCCATGCTTCGTGTAACGGCGATCGATGCGCCGGTACCCTATGCCGGAGCGCTCGAGGACTACTTCCTCCCGCAGGTCGAGGATATCGTGACTGCGTCGCGCTATCTTGCGGCGTATTGAGGTGCTGAAGGGATCGTTGCTGAATCGCGGATCGGGGCGGACTTCCAAGGGTAAGCAGGCATCCGTACCGGACGACGGACTATCGAACGCAAAGACGGAGTGACGGGCGTGGCTCGTATCGAGGTTCCGATGCCCCAGATGGGCGAGTCCATCGCAGAGGGCACAGTATCGAAATGGCTCAAACAGCTCGGCGACACGGTCGCGCGGGACGAGCCCATCCTCGAGATATCCACCGACAAGGTGGACGCCGAGATCCCGGCGCCGCAGGGCGGCACTCTGGTGGAGATCGCCGTTCAAGAGGGTGAGACCGTCGAAGTCGGGACCATTGTGGCGTACATCGACACAGAGGGTGGGGCCGCCGTAGCTGCCCCGCCCGCTGAGGCTTCACCCCCGCCGGCCGAGGTACCTGCCGATGCCCCGGTGGTCGAGGCCGCACCGGCGGCAAAGGCGCCGGAGGCCGCGACGCCAGCGCCTCCTGCACCGTCGGCCCAGTCCGAGTCGGCCGAAGAGCGGCTTCGGACCCGCTCCACTCCGGTCGTCAGGCGCATCGCCGAGGAGCACGGCATCGACATCGGGGGCGTACCCGGCAGTGGGCATGCGGGGCGTGTCACCAAACAAGACATTCTCGACTTCATCGAACGAGGCCCGACCCAGCCGCCCCTACCGGTAGAGGCGCCCGTGGCGGTGACGTCCGCTA
>JBGMRK010000015.1:0-25252 GCA_048061375.1 Longimicrobiales bacterium
GACGGGAGACGTCAAGCGCGCCAGCCGCACCCCGAGCTTGAACCAGAAGGGCCGGTCCCGGTACTCGCCGTCCTCGACTCTTCGAGAGCGCGCGAAGTCCGCCTCGAACATTTCCTCCACCTGCGACACGAACCCGGGACTCCCCACGATTGCGGTGATCTCGAAGTTCAGGCGAAATGACCGGTTGTCGAAGTTGGCCGTGCCGATCCCGGCCGCGCGGTCGTCGATGAGCATCGTCTTCTGGTGCAGGAAACCGTCCGTGTAGCGAAAGAACTCCACGCCCGTTCTGCGGGCATCGTCGAAGTAGGAGAACGCCGCGAGGTACACGAGCAGATGGTCCGGTCGATCCGGAATGAGGATGCGTACGTCCACGCCGCGGAGACCGGCCAGTTGCAGTGCGGCGATCACCGCTTCGTCGGGCACGAAGTAGGGACTTGCGATCCAGATCCGCTCCTGCGCGGTGTTGATCGCGTGGATGAACATGAGCGCAGCCGTTTCGATCTCGTCGGCGGGGCCCGTGGGCACGATGAGGACCGGGATGTCGGACCCGTCAGCGGCCTCCTTCGGCGTCCAGCTCACCTCTGGCGTATCGGCGGTGGCCCAGTGCCAGTCCTCGATGAACGACAGCTGAGCGGCCAATGCGGCGGGGCCTTCAATCCGTACATGGGTGTCTCGCCAGCGCCCGAATTTCGGGTCCCGTCCCATGTACTCGTCCCCGACGTTGTGTCCTCCGATCCACGCCTCGCCGCCGTCCACCACGACCACCTTCCGGTGATTGCGGAAGTTGATCTGGAAGCGGTTCCATGGGCCCTGTCGGGTGTGGAAGTTATGGACCTGCACCCCGGCCTCGCGAAGCTCGTTCTTGTACCGCGCGGGCAAGCGGTGGCTGCCCACCTCGTCGTAAAGGAAGTAGACCCGGACCCCTTCCCTGGCCTTCGCCATCAACCGTGACTGGACCTCCCGACCCAACTCATCATCCTTGACCACGAAGAACTGGAAGAGGATGTAGTCCCGGGCACGGTCGATCCCGGCGAGAATGCTGGCGAACGTCTCCTCACCGTCGATGAGGAGGTCGACCGCGTTCTGGTGGAGGAACGGGAGGGCCGCCAGTCGCTCCGCGGCCCGGGCCGCGGGTGGAGTCTCTTCCGCGGTGAGAAGCAGTTCCGAGAGGCGGTCCACTGCCTCTGCCTCCGAGGAAGCCAGGCCCAGCATGTCCGTCCGCCGTGCCGTGACGTACCCCTGGAACTGGCTGCGGCCGAAGATCCAATACGCCGGCACCGCCAGGTAGGGGAACGTGTTGAGCACGACCGCCCACGCGATCGAGCCCTGGGAAGTCCGGGCGGTCATCACCGCGTGGATGGACGACACCAAGCCCAGCACCTGGAACGCCACCACCGCGAGCGCGACCATCCGCTTTCTCCTTAACCTCTTGCCGGTCTGCGGATTCTTCGCTTCCTCGCTCTGTTTCGCCGGCTCGTCACGATCGGGGTTCGTCCGACGATCGACGATCACCCAGACGGAAATCGCTCCAGCACCTTTCGAACCGCCTCGGCGACTCTGTCGCTCCTACTCTCGGTGCTCGCGCTCTGGCGAACTTCGGCCGTGGCGGTGCCCCGCCAGACCAGCCGCTCACTCTCTCCGTCCAGGACATCGATTATGAGAGTCCCCTCTTCGTACCGCCGCTGGACGGACCCCGCCTGCGCCAAGGTCGCCTTGAAGTCGGAACTCGAGTAGAAACCCAGCGTCTGGACGATGGTCTCGCCCTCGACCGTGACTCGGTACATGACGCTGAAATCCCCCTTCGCGTCGACGAGAACGTAGCCTTTCTCCGCCAGGTGCCGATCGATTTCGGCCCGGATCTGCGCCCTCAGGACCGGCGTCACCCGCACGTCTACTGGGGCACGCTGGGTCGGAGACCATGCGTACGTCCCATAGGCGTCGAAGGAAACGGCTGGATCCTGCTCCGTTTGAATGGCCATGCTCGCGCATCCGCCGAACAAGAGGCTCAGGAACGTGATGGCTGCCGCTTTTCCGGGGGTGAGCACCCATCGCCACTCGACCAGTACCCGGCGACTCTGCCCCATTATCCTACAGGGAACTCCTTCATGATCTGCGTTACCGCCTGGTTGATCAGCTCTTGGCTTTCCTCGGGACTCCGTGCCTGTTTTACCCTCCCCTCACCTGCTCCCCGCCAGACCAGCTCTCGCTGGCTGGCGTCGTACACGTCGATGACGAGCGTGCCGACCGTGTATTCGCGGGCGGTCACCTGAGAGGCCCCAACACCGCCGTAGACGCCGCGGTAACCCCATCCGCTGCCGTAGTACGTGTTTATCGTCTGGTAGTCGATCCGGTCGTCCAGCGCGACCTGGTAGCCGACGAACACGTCGGGTTGGTCGGACGTCGCCTTCTCCAGGCCCCTCGACACCAGCTCAGATGCGATGGCTCTGCGGAACCGCCGATCCATCAGGTCGCCGGCTACCCGCATATCGTGCCCGCTACCGGAACCCTCCGCCCACGCGAACGTCCGATAGCTAGTGAAGTCCGTCTCGGGGTTATAGTCGGTGTTGACCCGTATGCCCCCGCAGGCATACACACCTAAGGTCAGGGCCGCAAGACCCAAGATCCGTGCTCTCATGCCGTGCCTCCTATGATCGTCGAGTTGCTCCCTGCCTCGCCGCCAGCCCCCGGTTGCTCGAACACTGTCAGGACGGTTCTCGGCAGGCCGCGGAGGGTCACGCAGCGATGGGAGTACGTTAGTCGGCAAGCGCCTCGGCTCGCTATTGGACCATGGTCCAACAGAGCTCGGGGGTCTGGCACCAATCGCCGCCCCCCGATCAGTTCGTGACCAGCTCGAAGCCGAACAGAACGCGGAACCGACGGTAAACGTAATTCGCCTCGATATCCTCGTCCCCGAGCAGGTTCGTGATCCTTTCGGCCGGATGATTCCCCCACCCATACCCGGCCCCGAGCGTCACCCGAGCGCGCTCGACGACGAATTCGGTCCCGAAGAAGGCGGAAAAGAGATCGAAGGGCTGGATTGAAAGATCGGCACGCTCGATGTCATCGGTGACACCCGCATAGTCGGTCGCGAACGAACCGTACCCGACGATCGACTCGGTGAGCGAGTACCCGACTCCGACCGCCCAGTTGAAGACGTCGTCCACCGCCTGCACCACGTCGAAACTCTGGACCTCTGCGGGCGCCTGGGCGACGAATTCTTCCCCCTCCATCACGACGTAGGGATCGATGGCGTCAAACCACTCGCCGCTGGCGTTGATGCGGGCGTTACCGATCTGCCAACCAAAGCCGAAACCGACCGACAGGGGGGACTTGTAATTGGCGGACAAATCCGTCTGGATGTCCGCAACCAGACGGGTCGTGTCCGAGGTGATGATGGTGCTGTTCACCCCGAACTCGCCGGAGCCGGCGACGTGCAGGCTGGGCGTCGTGACCGTGACACCTGCGCTGATCGGTCCGCTTACGAAATAGCCACCGAGCTTCGCGAGCGTGCGGACCGTCGAGTAGCCTCCTCCTCTCATGTCGATGCTCACCGAAGGCGTCCCATCCGTCGCGATCGATGTCGCGACCCCCTCGGTCCGCCGGCGCTGGGAGCGTTGGGCGCCGTACCAGGTGAGTCCCGCCGCGAAGCCGGAGCTGAACGCGTGCGAGTAGCTGAGCCCGACCCACAGGTCGCTGAACCTATTCTCGATGCGGGCGACGCCGGCCAGGTGTTCCAGGTCCAGCGCGCCCGGCAAGTCGGCGCCGGATGCGATGATCTGCGCCCCCACGTCGGAAGTGGTACTGTTTCGCGTGAGCACCGAGTACGCCAACACGTCGCTCCCGAGCAGCTCGGACGTGATGGTCCCCGCTATCAGGGAGGGCCGAACCCCTGTGCGTGTCGTCGCCAGATCGACGCCGCTACCCGCCCCATCCTCGAGAAGAACGTTCTCGAACTCGTAGACGGTGGTGCTCAGAGCGAACGGAAGGCTCTCGGCCAGCGCGAGGGATCCAGGGTTGTAGAAGGTACCACTGACGTCGCTGATGCTGCCGATCACCGCACCACCGAGTAGGGAGGCGCGCGGACCGTACTGGTTCGTCCAGTAGTGTGAGTCCTGCGCCCTCGCCCCGGCGGAAACGAGCAACAAGCACACGACAGAGAGGGCGCCGACCCGCGATCGTCTCCCCGGGAGGTTGTTTCTATCGCAGAGCGCGAACATACACGTCGCCAGTCTCCGTCTCGATCACCCGCAGCACGACGCGGTCCTGCGACAGGAAGTCGAGCATCATGAAGCCCGGCACTTCCGCGGCGTAGAGAGTGGACCCGTCGAGTGCGAATGCGACCCATTCGAAGACTGGCACGATGCTCTCGATCATGGGCTTACCCCGGCATGTGTTCGCGTAATGCTAGCCAGCCACATCTACCAAACTCCGGCGCCGACCTCGAACACGTACGTGAGCCGTTCGATGTCGAAGAAGCCCGTGTTCTTGATACCGGCACGAACGCCCCAGAAGTCCGTGAAGAAAGTCAAGAACCTGAGCGGTGTTCTGGAGATGTTCGCGCGAAACTTGAATCCAGTCTCGAGGACGAAATCAGCGTCTCTACTGCGTATACCATCGATAACCTTTGAGTCCCATTCGACGCCGGCCGCAAAATAGGTGTCGACCCAACGAGAAGCAGAAGGCGCGTACATCATCATCCACCCGAAATCTCGAAGCTTGTCTTTGAGGTACATCCGCTGGACCAAGAATCCGCCGCTCAGCGGAACCTCGAAGTTCCTCACGATGAGCAAGGGAAACACCCAGGAGACACCGGCTCTCTCGCCGTCCGAATAGAGCGCGATCGACAGCGCCTTCTCCGCCGCCCCATCCTCTATCCAATCGACAAGATCCTGTAATTCACTCGCCTCTTGGATGTCGGGCCAGCCCTGGACATACTTATCCACCAAGAAGCCGTAAAGTTCAGCGTCCGCCATGTCAGCAGGGGGGAAGGGACGCAGCTCGTACTCGACGTATGGCTCGTCGTAGTCTCCACGTCGTTCAAGCTCCGCCCGTAACGGGCTGTCCTCCGGAAGTGGCGGGAACACCCGGTGCTCCGGTCGGCGGACCTTCGTCATCCAGTTTTGGTAACCGCCTGCAAACAGGGCCCCGGAGCGGATAATATCCCGCACGCCCCATGCGTCGTTGATGTACCTGCTTACGTCGTAGCCGGGGGTGTAGTAGCCGTCGCTGTTCTTGTCGGTCGCCAGACCGTGCTTCCCTTCCTCGACGAGGAGAAACATCGGGAACTTCGTGCCTTCATCGACGTCTATGACGTTCCAGAACCACCGAAGGCCATGCGCCTTGGCGGTGACCCGGGTGACGAGCACTACGTAGTAGGGCTCATCACACTGTATGTCGCTATGCTCGCGAACGTAGTCTCCGGTGCTGCGCAACACGACGATCTTGAACTCGGCCGCCTCGACATCGTGCTCATGGGCCCCGACACCCACCTCATCGGAGAAGTACGCGTAATAATTGAGCCTCAAGGCGCCGACCCGTTCTAGGTCGATCACGGAGGAGCCTTTGTCGGTGATGTCCTCGACGTAAGCAGGTATCTGCGCTTCCTCCTCAATGACGATCTCATCGAATTGATAGTAGATCACGGGCGCGTCGGGAGCGGTCTCGAACGGAAAGGCCTCCGGCGCCCTGATCTCAGCGCCCTCCGCTTCGTACAGCAGCGGCTCATCGGGCGAGAACCAGTAGACGGGCGCGATGTAGGCGGCTAGCCGTTCCAGGCTAATGCGCCCTTCGGTTCCCCACCAGACGGCTCCCGGGAGGGAGCTGAAATCGCAGGCCGCCGAGGCCTGCCCCAGCTCGGCGGAGCTTGGACGGGTGTCGTCCTGAGCGTGGAGCGGCGGTGCCGAATAGAGCCCGAGGGCCGACGCAACGGCCACCGCGAGCATCAGGGCATGCCGATAAGCCGTGGGGCTCCCCATCACCTTACCCTCTCGATCGCCGGCGGCACATAAAGTGGGTCGAGCGCGTCGGGCTCGGGCCAGTATATCCGCATCTGGAGCGCGAACGGCCCTTCGAACGCCGGGAGCCAGTTGGACACCCTGTCCGTCCCGGGCGACTCTTTCTGGATGTAGACAGTCAGCGAGCCGTCCTGCCCGTATTGGAGGCCTTCTGTACGGTCCCCGATGGTATACCGATCAATCGGATTGTGGACGAAGAGCTGCTCTGGCAGCTTGTACATCGAAAGCGACCAGAACGACTTGGCGGGTGGCAATTCGTCGGCCTCGAAACGCAGCGTGTAGCTGTGCCGGGCTCCGTCGAGCTGATCCCCGTCGCCGTCCACATCCGCGTTGGGATAGTACGCCTCCTCGAGCGTGTTGCCGAAGAGTCCGAAAAACGCGGCCGCGGACCGCGTGAGGTATCTGCCCTGCATCGCCTCGCGCGTACCGAAGACTCCCTCTATCAACGTCCATCCGTTCTCCAGCCGACCAAGACCTGCCGCCTCACTTTCGATCCGCTCCAAGGCGGCCGCTACTCCGGCGTCGATCGCCTCACGGACGTCAGGATCCGATGATTCATCGGATCCGATGCCGATCGCTGCGAAGCGGCGCCACAGCTCGGACTCACTCGGATGCGGGTCGAGGTAGGGCAATAGGGCGTTCACGTATGTGACGAACCCCGCCGATCTGGTCTGCCCAGGATCGTACGGGGGCACGTTGATCCCCGCCGCCGCTGGTGGCGCTACGCCACCCGTGAACACGCTGAGCGGAACCGCGCTGTAGGATTCCTGAATTGACGTGACATTGGCGACATCGTCGGAGCCGAAGACCGCGGTCCGAGCGAGGGCGAGGACGAACTCGGTCTCGCTGCGGATAACCTCGTCAATCCCATCGGGCGTCTCGCCGGTCCAGCGCGGACCGGCGATGAGGTAACTGCCAGCCTCGGGTCCCGTGGCGCGGGAGCCGACGTAGGCGATGTTGTGCGTGTACATGTCGATGAACTGGAACGAGTAGTACCTCTCCAGGGGAACCGCAGGCACGCTCAGCACCATCGGCTCGGTCCGCAGGTCCAGCCACACGCCAGAGTAGAACGTGTCGTTGTTGGGTCGGACGATGACCGTGTAGTCAGCACCCAGCAACTCGTGGTTTTGGGACAGAACGTTGGGCGGTGCTTCGTAGGCACCAGAGCCCTCGAACAACGACAGAGCGAAGAGCATCTTGTAGGATTCGAGGAGCGGAAAGGCGAAGATGTACGCCTCTTCCGCAATGGCCCTTGTTGAGTCGTCTGCCCTTGGCGAGTCGTCGGAGCGCCCACCGCACGCGTGAAGGAGTAGCGTAGCTATCACGAGGCCCAGCCGGGACGCTCTCGTGACGAAGAAGCCTCTTCTCATTTCCCGTGATCTCATCATCGGTCTCCCTTGATCTTGTTCGCCTGGGGCGGCGTCCACTCACCCTCGAGTGCTCTCGCCTCCGGTCCGTACAATCGCAACACCATGTAGAAAGGCCCGTCCGGGGCCGGCAGCCAATTCGCTTCGCGGTCAGGACCCGGAGAGTCTCGCTGGACGTACAGGACCAACGACCCGTCGTCCTCTCGCAGGAACTGCTCGAGCATGGTCGAGTTGAGCAGGTACCGGTTCAGCGGATTCGCGATGAATAACTGGGTCACGCCATCGTACATGGTCAGCGACCAGAAGGCCTTCACCGGCGGGAGCTCCCCGTCTTCGAAGGTCAACGTGTATCGGTTTATCGATGCGTCGTACGGCCGCCCGTCGGAGTCTACGAGGTAAGCGGGGTAAATCGCTTCGGCGGCCGAGTTTCCGTAGAGGCCGATGTGAGCGGCAGCGGCGCGAATGAGGTGGTGATTCTCGTGCCCGAAGTTTTCCTTGGCGCTCTCTTGGAGAAACTCGCGGGTTCCGAATACCTTGGCGCTCCCCAAAGGATCGTTGGCAAACTTCGCAAGGCTTTGTTCGATTTCGCTAAACCCCACCTCGGCACCCGCCTTCAACGCGTCTTGGATTTCAAGGGGCAGGGCGGCAAAGTCGAACGTGTTCCCTGGCCCAATCCCGAGCCGGGCCAGGCGATCCCACAGCACCTTCTCTCCCTGCCCCGGCCTTTCGAGGAGTGACATCATGAAGTCGAGATAGCCGAAGAACGCTCGTCAAACTGCGAACCCTCGCGCCACATCGGAAAGTCGGGTAACACGCTCGCCGACGGCGCTTCCGTGCCGAGAAATGCGCTGAGCGGTTGCAGGCCGTAGCTGTCCTGAATCTTCGTGAGCGCCGCCAAGTCGTCGGGGCCGAATAGCTGCGTCCGAGTAACGTTGAAAACGAACTCAGTTTCGCTCCGGATCACGGCGGAGATGCCCTCGGGTTTCTCCCCGTCCCAGCCGGGTCCAGCAATGAGATACCGACCGGCTCCATTGCCGGTGGTGAGCGTCCCTACGTAGGCGAAGTTGTGGGTGTAGAGGTCGATAAGTTGGAAGTGATAGAACCGCTCCGGCTCCATCTCGGGAACCGTCAGCACCATCGGCTCCGCCCGGAGATCGATCCAGAACATGCAATACGGCGTGTCCGCGTTGGGCGTCACGACGGCCTTGTCATCCGGCGTGAACAACCTCGCCTCGCAGCCGACCTGGTTGAACGGTCCCTTGTACTCTGGTGACGTCTCGTCGATCACGTACGTGTACAGGGCCTTGTAGTTCACCACCATGGGGAACCCGTAGATGTAGGCATCCTTGGCAATGGCCTGGGACTCGTCCGGTGTAAGCTCCCCGGAGCCACACGCCGCGAGGACCAATGCGGCGGCGGCAATGAGAGCGCTAGCGCTACGTTTCCCGTGCACGGTCATCGTCGACTCCTTTCGAATTTGGTTGTCACGACGGCATGTGTTCGCGCATGTACTCGACGGCCTGTTTCATCGCCGCCGCCTTCACCTCACCGCGCTCCATCATGGTCTTGTTGTGTCGCGCGATGTCGATTTGATACGGGTTGTCGCGGAGTAGCTTCGCTGCAAACAGCAGGTTCTCCGCCGTGAGGTTCGCGTTGCGTTCGCGATCGACCGCGAGGATTTTTTTCTCCTGTTCCGTCTCTACGGGCCTGAAGAAGCCTGTTTCGACAAGAGTTTCAAACTACCTGATATCGAAAAACTCAACTGACCGAAGACTGCACTCGGATTGGCCACCGTGATCAGCGCGGTACCCGACTGATCACCGGCGGAGGCAGTGATTGTTGCCACCCCCTCCGCCAGCGCCGTCACGAGCCCGCTGTCGCTCACGGGGGCCACGTCGCTATTGGAACTGGTCCAGGACACCTCCCCGCTCAACTCCTCGCCGTTGCCATCGAGTAGCGTGGCGTTCAACTGCAGAGTGCCTCCGACGCCCAGCGTCGCAGAGGAGGGGGAGACGACAACGCTTGCAGCGGGATTGTCTCCGGGAATCGTGACGATGGTGCCGCCGCCCGACGTCCCACAGGCCGCGAGGCCAATAAGGATGACGCCAACCGGGATTCGCGAAACGATGCGAGGTGTTCTTGACATCGGTCCTCCCTGTCCATGCCTCGTGACTAACCACACCGCAATCTTCACCGATCCTCAACATTGAGGCCATTGGACCTTGGTCTTATGAAGGGTAGCCGACCCCGCCACGGTCCCCCTGGGGTAATGGGACCAAGGTCCAATGTTGGCCCCGAATGGCCCCTTCTATCATTGACGTCACACCGCCCGCGCGATGTTGCGCGAACCCGAACCAGAGGTGTCCGATGCCCAGACTCGATGTCGTGAAATCAATCGCGCGATGGTGTGTGATCGCGCTCGTCGCCGCGTTGTTCACCGCCGTTGACGCGTCGGCGCAGTTGCCGCCGCCCCCTCCCGAAGTGCTCTCGCCGGCCTATCGAGGCACGGCGTACTCGCCCTACGCCGGCCGTGGCTTCCCGAGTCGCGTCTATTTTGGCGACACCCACCTTCACACCGGTCTGTCCGTGGACGCCGGTGCGTTCGGGAACACGCTCGGGCTCGAGGAGGCCTATCGATTCGCTCGCGGTGAGGAGGTCACGACCGCCACCGGTCTCCAGGCGAGGCTTTCACGGCCCCTGGACTTCCTGGTCATAGCCGATCACTCGGACGGCATGGGCATGTTTCTGGATTTGGTCGCCGGTAAGCCGAACATCCTGGCCGACCCAACGGGAAAGGACTGGTACGAAAGGCTCAAGGCCGGTGACGGGGTTGCCGTGGCCCTGGAGTTGATCGGCATGGCCGCGCAGGGAACCTTCCCCGAGGCATTGTACTACGGTGCCGACACCAAGCCGTACAAGGACACCTGGGAGCGCATCGTAGACGCAGCGGAAGCGTTCAACGATCCCGGGGTCTTCACGGCCTTCATCGGATACGAGTGGACGTCCCTCGTTCAGGGGAACAACATGCACCGGGTCGTCGTCTACCGGGATGATGGGGACAAGGGACGTCAGATGGTGCCGTACACGATGACCCCGCCCCTGGGCAGCCCGAACCCCCGTGACCTGTGGAGTTGGTTGGACCGCTACGAGGCCCTGACCGGCGGGGATATCTTGGCCATCGCCCACAATGGCAATCTGTCCAACGGCATCATGTTCCCGCTCGAGGCCCAGTACGACGGCCGTGCTCTCGACCAGGAGTACGTGAATACCCGGATCAAGTGGGAGCCCCTCTACGAAATCACACAGATCAAGGGTGATGGCGAGGCACATCCGTTCCTCTCGCCGGACGACGAGTTCGCCGATTACGAGACTTGGGACGTAGGGAACCTCGACGTGTCCGTGGCCAAGACAAACGACATGCTGGCCGGCGAATACGGGCGTGAGGCTCTGAAGCGTGGGCTGGCGATCGAGCGCACGCTCGGTACCAACCCCTACAAGTTCGGCTTGATCGGCTCCACAGACAGCCACACCTCTCTCGCCACGGCGCAGGAGGACAACTTCTTCGGCAAGCACTCCGGTGCCGAACCGAGCCCCGAGCGGATCCGTCACACATTCTTTGAAACCGATGCAGGCACGATCATGGGCTGGCAGCAAGTTTCCTCGGGACTGGCCGGCGTCTGGGCGACGGATAACACTCGCAAGGCGATCTTCGACGCGCTGGAGCGGAAGGAGGTCTACGCGACCACGGGGTCGAGGCTCGCCGTGCGGTTCTTCGGAGGTTGGGAGTTCACCGACCAGGACATGAATGGCCGCCAGCCCGCCTTCGTTGGCTACCAAAAGGGCGTCCCGATGGGCCGCGATCTCGCGGCTCGGCCGTCCGGTGCTTCGGCCCCGACGTTCATGATCTATTCACTGCGCGATGCGCAGGGAGCCAATCTGGACCGGATCCAGATCGTCAAGGGCTGGCTCGGAGACGACGGCGAGACGCACGAGCGGGTCTATGACGTCGCTTGGTCAGGTGACCGGCGCATAGCGTCTGATGGCAAGCTCCCACCCGTCGGCAACACCGTCGACGTGCAGAACGCCAACTGGACAAACGACATCGGCGCGTCGGAGCTGGGGACGGTCTGGAGCGATCCCGACTTCGATCCGGATCAGCGGGCCTTCTACTACGCTCGCGTGATCGAGATCCCAACACCCAGATGGTCGACATACGACGCGTTCCGGTTCGGGGTGCCAATCCCCGAGGGGGCGCCCACGTCCACGCAGGAACGGGCGTACACGTCGCCGATCTGGTACAACCCCGGAAACTAGCCGCCAGCGGCTGAGTTTAGACCTAGATATGAGAAGCCTGCTCAGGGAACCCTTGGTCCACTTCCTCGCGCTGGGTGCCGTGCTCTTCGGAATCGGCATCCTGCGCGGGGATGCCGCCGGACCGGCCACGAATCGAATCGACATCACGCCCGGCGTCACAGAGCGTCTGCTGGAGGGTTTCCGCCGAACCTGGCAACGCCCCCCGACGGAGGGCGAGTTCCGGGGGCTGATCGAGGACTACCTCAAGGAGGAGGTACTGTACCGCGAGGCCCTCGCCATGGGACTCGACCGAAACGACCAGATCATCCGACGTCGCATGCGCCAGAAGATCGAGTTCCTTACCGCGGATCTGGTGGGGTCGATCGAGCCCACCGAGGAAGATCTACAGGCGCACCTGGGCGCGGACCCGGATCTGTATCGCAAGGAAGCCACAATCAGCTTTTCACAGATCTACTTCCAGGAACGGTCGGACGTCGAGAACGCCGGCGCACGTGCCCTCTCGGTACTCCAGGGCCTCAGGGGGAACCCAGATGCGGATCCCGAGACGCTGGGGGATCCGTTCATGTTTCCTGCCGTCCATCGGGACCTGTCGGAGTTGGACCTGGCGAGCGTGTTCGGGGAAGAGTTTGCCGCCCAGATCGTCGAGCTTCCCGTGGGGGAGTGGGTCGGACCGGTGACTTCCGCGTTCGGGCTCCACGTAGCGCGCCTCGACGCGCTCGAGTCGGGTCGGCCCTCCACGCTGGCAGAGGTACGCGACGCCGTGTACCGCGACCTGATCGGCAAACGGACCCGCGAGGCCGAGCAGCGCTACTTCGAGGGTCTGCTCTCGCAGTACACCGTCACGGTGGAGTGGCCCGAGGGCATTGCGCCGGTGTCCCTCCCCGGCGTGGTCCAGTGAGCGACCGGCCCGCCCAGGTCGGTCCATGACGCGCTTCCATCGCGTCCCGCTCGCCGCTGCACTCTTCGCCGTATTCGGCGCGGCGCCCCTTTCGCTGCCTGGCGGTCCGACACCGGTGGCTGCCCACGAAGTTCGCCCCGGCTACCTGGAGCTCCGAGAGACCGCGCCCGGCGTCTTCAGCGTCTTGTGGAAGAAGCCCGCCCGCGGCGATCTGATCCTGAGGATCGACCCCGTCTTTCCAGCGGGATGCGCCGTAATAGGGATCGGGTCGGAAGAGATGCGCGGTGCGGCGTACCTGGCCCGCGCGACACTCGAATGCACGGATGGCCTAGCCGGAAAGACGATCGAGATCGCGGGACTGCGAACGACACTGACCGACGTGCTCGTCCGGCTCCACTACCTGAACGGACTCGAGGAGACCCACCTCGTTCAGCCCACCAGCCCCTCGCTGCTCGTCGGTGGCCCAAGCGGGGTGATTCAGCGCATCGGGGCTTATGCCCGCCTCGGAATCGAGCACATCGCGCTGGGCGTGGACCACCTGCTCTTCGTGCTGGGGCTCCTCCTGATCGTCTCGAGTACGAGGATGCTGCTCAAGACGATCACCGCGTTCACGCTCGCACACAGCATCACGCTCGGGATCGCCACGCTGGGTTTCGCCCGCGCCCCGGAGCTTCCGCTCAACGCGGTTATCGCGCTGTCGATTCTATTCCTCGGCCCCGAGATCGTGCGGGTGTGGCGTGGTGAATCGAGCTTCACGATCCGGCACCCTTGGGTCGTGGCGTTCGCCTTCGGCCTGCTGCACGGTTTCGGATTCGCGAGCGGCCTTACGGCCATGGGCCTTCCCCAGAACGAGATCCCGCTCGCGCTGCTCTTCTTCAACGTCGGGGTCGAACTCGGCCAGCTCGCATTCGTCTTGCTCGTGCTCTGGCTGGCTCGCTCGTTCCGCGCGCTCGAGATCAGGTGGCCGAAGTGGGCACGGCTCGCTCCAGGCTATGCGGTCGGGACTCTGGGAGCGCTTTGGTTCATCGAGCGGGCGGCCATTCTGTTGGGGTGGACGTGAGGCCGGGTTCATCTTCTGAGGCCTGGCTCGTGAAGGGCTTCCTGGCGGCGCTGCTCGTCGCGACCCTTCCCCTACCCCTCGCCGCGCATGAGGGCGGCTCGGCTGCCGGCCTGCTGAGCGGTCTGCTCCACCCGATTTCGGGTGTCGACCACGTGCTCGCCATGGTGGCGGTCGGCATCTGGGGCGCCCAACTGGGCCCGCCGGCCATCTGGCTTCTCCCGGTGACCTTTCCAGTCGTGATGGCCTTCGGGGGCATGTTGGGCCTCCTCGGCGTGCGGGTCCCGGCCGTGGAGGTCGGCATCGGCCTGTCCGCCCTCATCCTCGGTCTCATGGTCGCGTTCGAGCGACGACCCGATCTACGGGCGGCCGCCGTACTCGTGGGCATCTTCGCGATCTTCCACGGGCATGCGCACAGCGTGGGCCTCCCCGACGGCCAAAGTGCGGTTCTCTATTCGATCGGGTTCGTCGCCTCGACGGGTACGCTCCACGCCGTCGGAATCGGGATCGGCCTGATCCACAAGTGGGAGTGGGGGAAGTCGGCACTCCGCTTCACGGGTGCCGTCATCGCGCTCGCCGGTGGGTGGTTCACGTGGGGGGCGCTGAGCGTGCTCTACCGATGATCACCGTTCGGATACACGCACACCTGGTGAGCACCGGGCTCGGACCGCTGTTCGACGGGGTCGGGCACGTCGTCGTCACGCCGGAGGACCTCCTGCCGCTGGTCGCTCTGGGTTTGCTTGCCGGGTTGGGTGGTAAGGCCTATGGGCGCAAGGTCCTCTTGGCGCTCCCGGTGGCGTGGCTGGTCGGCGGGCTCGCGGGGCTGGCACTCGGGTGGAGTGCCCCGCTCGCGGTCACCGGGCTCTCATTCCTGACCTTCGGCGGACTGGTGGCGGTGGACCGTCCCATGAGCGAGAGAGCGGGCGTGGGCCTGGCCGTCGTGCTGGGGGTGATTCACGGACAGATGAACGGAGCCGAGATGCGGGTCGCCGGCATCGGACTCGCGGGACTCTTGGGCACGGTGGCTACGCTCTTCGTGCTGTTGTCGCTGGTGAGTGGCCTGGTCGTGAGTCTCGAGCGGCCCTGGACCCGAATCGCGGTGCGGGTGGTGGGTTCCTGGATCGTCGCCGTCGGGCTTCTCTACCTGGGATGGACGTTCAGCGGGAGCGGGTAACGCGAACGCGTCACCACCGAACGGAAAAATGAAGGGGTACCGCTCCGGTGTCCGATCGCCCCTCCACCGCACCAGCCACCCAGTCGCTCATTCCGCCGAGCCCCACACCGGCCAGAGCCCAGGCGACGGCTCCCGCGGGGCCAACCGAGGGATGAAACTTCCACAGCGCCAACCCCGTGGCGGCTCCCACCGCGAGACCCAACCCAGCGCCCTTGCCAGAGGCTCCGATGGCCATGCCCACAACAGAGGCGGCGGCCACGTCGGGCCAGCCGTAGTGCTGGATCGTGCGCCTCAGTGCCAGGCCAGCCAAGGCACCCACGGCCATGCCAAGCCCCGCGTTTTCGATACGTTCATCCAACTGCGAACCGTCGTTCCATCCGATGAAGGCTCCCGCGGTAAGGCCGAGCACGGCTCCCGTCGCTGTGGTAATGCGACTGCAGCGTGATGGGCTGAGCGTTCGGTTGCACCCGCCCAGGCCTCCCGTGAGAGCGAGCATGGAGCCCGACATGGCTCCCAGGGCGGCTCCTCCGAGGGCCGAACCCACCGAGCCCTCTCCGCTCTGACCCAGCGCGGGATGCCGTGGGAGGATGGCCGCGCCCAGCACGAGCGCGAGCGCGAGAGGCTTCGTCACTGGACGGGCTAGGCCCCTGCGTCGAAATGAAGGGTGCCGCCACCGAACGAGATCGAGAGGCTGTCCCCAACGATCCGGTATATGGTCGCCGCCTCCAGGGCGGCCATCAGTAGGTTCTCCCGGTGCATGATTGCGTCGGTACAGGCCATCCTCGTCATGGCAGAACCAGGTGCTATCGAGAGGGTCCCGCCGTCTCCGGCATGGTAGCTACCGCCGAAGGAGTTGCACCCACTGAAGCCCCGGAAAAAGGAGTCGGTGGTCGGGGTCGTAACGGCCATGAAGGTGAGCGTCGGGATTGCATCCGGAAGCGGTGTCACCACGTCGCCGTCCGCCATGGTGATGCTGACCAGGCGCCACTCGATCCCAACGAGTTGGACGGTGCCCGCCTCGGCGGCCAGCCCTTCAACCGCCGAGGGGCGAGCCGCCTCTTCGGATCCGCACCCCACCGAGAATAAAGCGACGGCGATCGATGGCACCACAAGCACGGTGAGCCCCCTCTCGCCACAGATCGAGTCGAACATCCGAGTACTCCGTTTCGTCCGATGGCCAAGCCTGGGCATCCACTCTCGTCGTTCCACGTGATCGGTGAGATCTTCGACCGCGTTCACACAGAGGGTGGCTCCGCCGTGTCGGCGTTGGTGCAGGGCTCCGAACTGTCTACACCGCAATACGAATGAACCGGCTGATCCGGCGCGCCATGCCGTCGTAGCCGGGAAAAAGCTCTTCGAGCTCCTCGAGGCTGTCGATCCAATCGCATAGACCGGCAATGGTGATAAAGTCCATCAGGCCGGCCAGCGATTTCCAGCCCGCCGTCACAAAGGCGACTTCACCGTCCAGCGCGAGACTGCGGTTATTCTGGTTGTGGGAGCCCACCTCCAGGAACATCGAGAGGCGGCTTTCCTCCTCCTCGGAAAGTTCGTCGATAAACTGCTGCACCATCCGGATCGCGATCGGTCCGAGACGATCGCTGTACAGGTGGTAGTCACGAGTCTCGCCGCTTGATAGCGCCCGGTTGATAGCCGCAAGTTCCTCGAAATGCGCCCGCACGACCTCTTCGATCGCTGGCGAGGACAGGAATCTGTCCCACGCCTCCCGCGCAAAGTAGAGGTGGGCTTTCATATGGAGCTTCGCGGTCACGACCTCCTGATCGACCGCGTACACGCGCGCGAACCCTTGGGCGATCAACTCCCGGCGCTCTTCAGCGAGACCCTCGATCACGGCGGGATCGAAGTCGTACAACTCCTTGAGCCAGGGGGTACGTTCCAGGTTGTCGAGGAGGGCCCCGATCTTTCCTGGGATATCCCCCACATCGAGCGCCGTACTGTAGAGTCCGACCTTGATCAGGCCGCCCTGCGCCTCGATTTCGTCCCCGAGCATCTGGTCCGCGACGACGAGTCGCGTCAACAACTCCTGGGCCCGCGACATCTGCGGGGAACCCGGACTCGGGGCGTTGGCAATCGCGGGAGCGATAACGAGAGACCGGCCACCGCGGAGTGCGTGGCCGAGCATCATCGAGGCCCAAAGCTGCGACCCCCAGATCGAGTCGGGCGCCTTGATGACCGCGCCCGGTGGCATGAGAGTGTAGAGCGTGGCCTTGAAGAGCGTCACTGCCTTGGGCCGGAATCCGACCTGATTATGGATCTCCATCGTCCACCCCCAGTCGCCGCGGCTGGCCAGGAAGTCCTGCGTTTTCTGACCATAGTCGTCACTGTAGGGCTTGGGTTGCAGCTCCCAGGGGATTTCGTGCTCCGCGAAACCCTGATTCAGTAGTACCTGGCGCACCGAGTTGCGGAGGTGGAGGAGGACTGGACCCTCGGCCATGATCGCGCGGTCTTCCCACCCGGCCCCGACGTAGTGCTCGCCGACACCCATCCCGGTGTAGATCGCTCCCCCCTTGTACGGGTCCCGCTCAGAGACGTCGTATATCGCGATCTTGCGATGATCCCGCATGTGTGTGTCGGGAAGACCCATGAAGAATGGGAAGAGCTCCCTGCTCCAGTACGATGGGTCGGGAGGCTGAGTGATGTTCACGTGGACCTTTACCAGATTTTCGATCCATCCGTCCTCGAAGTGGCCCGCCTGGGCCTGAAGTAGCTGCGAGTTGGCGACCGCCTCTCGGAGTTGCCCCTGCAAGCTCGCGATCGAGTCCTCCCACATCCCGAACCCCTGCGGGAGGTCGATCTGGTGGTGCAACGGGTCCTGCAAGAAGTTCGCCCACAGGTGACCGCGATTCGCGAGGAAGAACAACTGGTCCAAGATTTGAATATACTGCGGGATTTTCCCGGTTAGGTCGTAGTTGTTGACGGCGTTGATAAGCGCCGGCAGGTAAGCCTGTGTGACTTGCTTGAACGCCATTTCGTCGGGGTCGCCCTCGGCGTCGTAACCCCGGAAGTCATGGAGCCACAGCACATGATAGTCCTCCGCCTCCAAAATCATTCTGGAAAGCTCGGTTTGGAACTGCTCGTTCTCGACGTACCAAATGGGGCTGGCCTTCACGAATTCGACCTCGGTAGCCCGCTCGACCAGCGCGTTCAACTCCCACTGTTCGTCGTGCTGCTCCGCCTTCAGGGCGAGCTGGTAGGGCAGCCAGACGAAGCGGGCATCCAGCCACTGCTCCCGATTGTAGCGACGGGTTTCTTCGATGACGTCGAGGTAGCGGGCGAAGGTCCATGCGGTCGCGCGCAGGCGATCTTGCGCGACCGGCGTCTCGTTCGCGAGCCACTGGTAAAACGCCGCGGACGCCGCTGTCCCCAATCCCCGTGTGGAATCCTTCCGACGCTTTTGTCCCAACAACCGGTTGTACGGAAAAATTACGTCGTCCAGCACGGCCTCTCGTGCCTTGTTCGCCACCTGAATGCCGAGAGCGTTCGACTGGCCACGCACGAGGGGCTGGCCGGTGGCAGCGATGGAGAACGCTCGCTCGAGTTCGGCGTGGAAGGCCGCGACGTCGCGGATCGGCGTGCGTCGACCGCTGTAAAGTGGCCCACCCTCACTGTTGAGGTGCGCTTTGATGACAGTCATTTCGCCCACGAAGAGCTGGAGCGCCTTGTCCTTGTCGCCGTCCCACTGGTCCGTGAAAGGCACCGTAAGGCGGTTGATCCAGTGGCCGAGTCCTTCAGCATTGGAGACCGCTTCGAGCAAGTCGGCGGGAGGATCGAAGGTGATAACCGGCGGTTCCGGGTCGGACAATCGCATATAATCGTTGCGTGGTCGCGAAGTCCCGACCCAGCGCTGCCCGATCGGGAGGCGCACCCCCACACTGGTGGAGTGATTCCGGCCGGGGATGTAGTCGAAGCGCAGGCTACCGCCGTTCGTGAATATGCCCCCGCGCTTGAGCGGGTGAATCAGGGAAAGGAAGAAATCTCCTTCCCCGTCCTTGAAGTTGTAGTCTAGGCCCCCGGCAAAGCGGACAGTAGGCGAGAACAGGCCCGCCCGGAACCCGCCATCGAAGCCCTCCCTGGAGCTCTCGAACCCGCCGCGCCGGCCCACGTATCCTTCACCGATAATTCCGAGCGCCGACGTCAGCGGGTTCACCAAGTCTTTGTAGAAGCCACCCGTGAAGTACATGGTGACCTCCGAGCCGTCGCGCCTATGGACGCCTCCGCTCGCGCCGAGCGCCCACCGCCACGCGGGAGGGAGCCCCATAGACGTCGTGAAGCCACCACGGTTCGGGGGTGTCTGGATTACGCGTTGCTGAGCCGCGGCGGATTGCACATGCAGCACAGCCGGGGCGAAGGCCACCACAGCACTGAGGAAGGCGGCGACAAGGGCTGGCTTGTTCATGGAGGGTGCTCCGTTTCGCGTCGGTGGGCGTTCGTGAGGTCGACTCATCGAGGGGCGGACGCCTCCTGTGCCATGACCAGAGTCGGAGGCGCCAGAACTGTGATGGCAAGCCCAGTCAGCACTCGTTTCATCATCGGATTTCCTTCTGTTGGCGGCCTCCGGAACTCGCGAGCGAAAGGCCCTGGGAATCGAGACGCGCAATGCATGTCTACCTGCACAATTCAGTGCAGCACGCCTATCGCCGCCATTGGACGTTGGTCGTATTCGGTCCATGTGGAGGCGTCCGGCAGTGCAAAGCGGGAGGCCGCTTCTGCGACCTCTTGCAACACACCCCGGAGTGTAACCTCCGTCCGAGCGCACAATTCGGTATTCGAACTCGAAGTTGCCTCCCGATTCCGACCGACGTCTGCACGTGCATCAGGGTACCGGGAGCCTTGCTCAACTGCCGAGCGCTGTTCATTCTATGAGGTGTGCCGCGCATTCATAATTGGACTTTAGTCCAATACGCTGGATGCATTGGGGCGGAGCGTCCATGGGGCGTGACGTGATCGTGATTCTCTCAAACCGGGTCCTGCAACCTTGTCACAGACGGATTCTACCGCGGTGGCCGATCTTATCCGAGAGTTGACCGGGCCACTTACGGCGATTGTGAACAACGCCCAAGCGGCGCAGAGGATGCACCGTGCAAGCGGGGGGGATTCTGAATTGATGGAGGTTCTTTCCGATATTGCCGAAGACGGCATGAGGGCAGGTGAGCTTCTACGGCGTCTCGACGCCGTGCTCACTCAGGAGCGTGGATAACCCATCCTAGAGTGGGATCCAGTGTATGTCTCAGGACAGCGAACGAGACCCAAGTGAGGAACTGGAGTTGGCGCATCTGTACGAGCGAGCTCCAATTGCGCTGTGTGTTACGGACAGGGATCACCGCTACATCCGCATAAACCAGCGACTGTGCGATATCAACGGCAAGCCCATGGAAGAACACGTCGGTCGTACGGTCCATGAGGTGGTCCCTCATCTCGCTGATCAGATCGTCCCAATGTTTCAGGCCGTGATCGATACCGGTGAGCCTGTGCTGGAGTATGAAGTCCGCGGTCAAACGTTGAGCCGTCCAGGGGAGGAGCGCATCTTCCTGGGCAATCATTTCCCGCTGACTTCGAGGGCCGGCGAAGTGCAGTACGTGCATACCATGGTTAGTGATATCACGGATCAGAGGCGGGCGGAGAGTGGCCTGAAGGAGTTGAACCAGCGACTCGAGGAGCGTGTGAGGGCACGAACGGAAGAACTCGCGCGGGCACAAGAGGAAGCCAGTCGCCATCGCGCCGAACTGGCTCATGTGTCGCGCGTCACGTCGATGGGCGAACTCGCGGCCTCGATTTCCCATGAGCTCAATCAGCCCCTGGCGGCAGTCCTGACCAACGCACAGGCGGCTCTGCGGCTCTTAGAACAACAGAGGCCCGACCTGGAGGAACTTCACGAAATCCTGGAAGACATCGTAGCGGATGACAAGCGTGCCGGTCAGGTGATTCGCCGACTACGTACCCTGTTGCAGAAGGAGCGCGTAGCCTGGGAAACCGTCCGGCTCGATGAACTCGTCTCGGGGGTGCTGCCCTTGGTCCGGAGTGACGCCCTCGGCGCAAACGTCAAGATCAACCTAAAGTCTGCCCCGAATCTACCTCCTGTCGAGGTCGACCCTGTTCAGGTTCAACAGGTCGTCATGAACCTCCTGATGAACGCGATCGATGCGATCGGGGAGCTCGAATCGGAGGGTGGGGATATCGAAGTGGAGATTTCGCGCGCCGGGAAGGATGGGGTGCGGGTCACCGTCGATGACAGCGGCCGGGGTATTCCAGCAGAGGAAATCAGCGAGGTCTTCAAGCCTTTCGTGACGACCAAGCCCGGGGGCCTGGGAATGGGCCTGGCCATCTGCAAGTCGATCTTGGACGCTCATGGCGGCACCATTTCCGTTGAGAATAAGGATCCGCTAGGCTGTCGTTTCTCGTTCAAACTTCCTCTGAAACAGCCAGCCGCGTCATGAAAACGGCGCCCCAAGTGTACGTCATCGACGATGACGCGTCCGTAAGGAAGAGCGTGGCGCGACTCCTGCGGATCTCGGCGTATCAAGTTGAGACGTTTTCCTCTGCCGATGAGTTTCTCGAGACGTGCCGAATGGCTGAACACGGGTGCATCGTTCTCGATCTTCGTATGCCGGGACTGTCCGGGGAGGGTCTTCAGGATAGGCTTCGGACCATGAAGGGGGCCTTGCCCATAGTCGTCATCACCGGCCACGGCGATGCACAGACCAGGGCCAGTATGATGGAGAAAGGGGCCGTCGCCTTCTTGGCCAAGCCATTCGATGGCCAGGAGCTTATCGACGCGATCGAGGCGGCCTTGGCGAGAAGCCGCCGGGAACTGCAGGAACGAAGCGAAGCCTGACGATCTGGCCCCTCTTTTCCGAGGGTCGAGCGCGCCTCTTGCGGCGATTGCGAGCACGACCAAGCTTCACAAAGGATGGGCAGAGGACACGTGAGGCTCTGCGGCGTATCGACGCCGTGCTCACGTGGGGGAGCTGGCAACCCGTCTTCGAGTAGGATCAGCGATGGAGCAGGCTTGATGGAGGCCCGGAGTGGTGCGGCGCTACAGCCGCAGCTTACGGTCCATGTGGTGGACGACGACTCGAGTGTCCGATCCGCCCTGTCCAGACTGTTCCGGTCCGTGGGCCATGCGGTGAGGACGTTCGATTCGGCTCTCGCCTATCTCGATGAAGCTTCGTCCGACGTTCCAGGATGCGTCGTGCTCGACATCCGTATGCCGGGGATGGATGGCCTCACTCTTCAGGAACGCATGTTCGAGCGCGGACTCGTAGTGCCCATCGTCTTCGTATCCGCACACGGGGACATCTCGGCCAGCGTACAAGCCATGAAGCGCGGGGCCGTCGACTTCCTGGAGAAACCCTTCGACGAGGACGAACTGTTGGCCGCCGTGGATCGGGCTTTCGAGCTGGATGCTGAGTTGAGGGCACAGAAAAGATCTCGTTTTCAGACACAGCGTGGACTCGAACGCCTGACCTCGCGGGAGTACGAGGTCATGACCTATGTAATCGCCGGAAGGATGAACAAGGTGATCGCCCGGGAACTCGGAGTCAGCGAAAAAACCGTCAAGGTCCACCGCGGCCGGGTCATGAGTAAAATGGAAGCGCGATCACTGGCGGACCTGGTCCGAATGATGGAGAGAGCCGGCATCGTTGCCGCGAAGCCAAAGGATTCGCGCGGCGTGGTCTGAGCCGTACCGCTCCGGTATCTTTCGGTAGGAACCGTCGACCAGTTGGATCGCGCTTCCCGGGCTGGTCCGAAACAGCATGTGATCGGTGGGGAAGGGGCCGCGGGTAGTCTGGCCGTCCCAGGCCGGTGAGTCGGGAAACTCGATCGCCAGCCGCCTCAGCACCGACTCGTGCGCGGACCATGTGTTGAAGTCACCGCCGACCACGGTTGGTAGGCTCTCCATCGCATCCAACGCTTCGGTGAGTCCCAGTCCTTGCCGTAGCCTGGTTGCATTCCCGGTTCTCAGGGTCCGCGCCAGGGTGGAGGCCAAGTCCAGGTGGACGCTCGTCACCCTGAGCCGGTCACCGCCCGGCCCCGAGATCGTTGCCGCGACCGCGACTTTACGATCGGCCTCGAACGGCAACTCGATCGCGGCCAGTTCCGTGACCGCGAGGGTGGACAAGATTGCGTTTCCCTTGTCCTCGCGACTACGAGCCGCTTCGGTAGGCCCGTTCCGGACCGAGGGCACGTAGACCAGCGCGAGGCCGCAACGTTCCGCCACTTCGGTGATGTCGACCCGATCTCCCGACGGGGGAGTCGGCTCGATCCTCCACGGGATGGTCCGCCCCGGCCCGACCACCGGGAGGCGAGAGGAAACCCGATGCACCTCCTGAAGAAGAAGGACGAAGTGAAAGGGGAGTACCGAGTCTCGCCTTTCGGGAGCACCACACGCAAAACCCAGCTCCTCGGCCAGGAAGGCCACGAGATCGCCTCCACCCACGTAGACGTTCCAGGTCAGGACCGCCAGGCTGTCCACCGGATCGCTCCCCGCGAGTCGAAGTCTCGGGAGTGGCCGGAGGACCGGTGGTCCAACCGTCCGGCACCAGATGTTGTTTTGCTCTAGATCAAGGGGGTTGGAGGGACCGCTCCAATGCAGAATTTCTCCGGCCTCTACCTCGGAAACACCGGCCGAGGTGGGTGGGGTGCGACGAGCAGGACACGATCCGTCATCGCTCTGCTGTCGCATCGCGTGAGAGGGGACACAGGCGCTGCTTGTCGCCACGAGGAGGACAGTCGACCTCAGTCGGGCGCTCCACCCGCGAGCCCGGCTACTCGTAGTACTCTCGCCCGAGATGCGTGATCTGTTCCTCGCCGGCGAGCCACCGGAGGGTGTTCTTCAGCTTCCAGTTCTGTATGAAGAGATCATGCTCGGGGTACAGGCCCGGCGCACACTGTGGGCTCTTGAAGTAGAACGAGAGCCACTCTTGGATGCCGCCCAAGCCGGCGCGCCCGGCCAGGTCCAGGAAGATGGCGAGATCCAGAACGATGGGCGCGGCCAGAATGGAATCCTTGGCCAGGAAATTGACCTTGATCTGCATCGGATAGCCGAGCCACCCGAAGATGTCGATGTTGTCCCAACCCTCTTTGTCGTCGCCCCGGGGCGGATAATAATTGATACGAACCTTGTGATAGAGGTCACCGTAAAGGTCGGGATAAAGGTCAGGCTGTAGAATATGATCTATCACACCCAGCTTCGACTCCTCCTTCGTCTTGAAGCTCGCCGGATCGTCTAGCACCGCGCCGTCTCGGTTGCCGAGAATGTTGGTGCTGAACCAGCCCTTGATTCCCAGCATCCGGGCCTTGAAGCCGGGCGCGAGGATCGTTTTCATGAGGGTCTGCCCCGTCTTGAAGTCCTTTCCTCCGATGGGAATGCCGTTCTCATTGGAGTAGTCCTCGAAGGCGGGGAAGTCTGCGGACAGGTTCGGGGCTCCGTTCGCGTACGGGACGCCCTCCTGAAGCGCTGCGTATGCGTAAAGCATGCTCGGAGCGATGGCAGGGTCATTCGCCTCCATGGCCCTCTCGAACGAGCCCATGGTCACATGCGCCGGCCCCGGTCTGAGGAAGATCTCGGTGGATCCGCACCAGACCATGACGAGCCGGTCACACCCGTTCGCTTCCTTGAACGTCCGGATGTCCTCCCGAATTTGCTCGGCGATCTCACGCTTGTTGGCCCCGGTCTTCTTGTTCGGGCCATCCAGCCGGGTGACGTATTCCGTGTCGAACGCGGCCGTCATCGGCTTTATGGCCGAGAGTTCGTCCTTGATCGGTGCCAAGTGCCCCGCACTCAGGACACCAGCGTTCACCGCACTCTCATACGCGTTGTCAGGGATCGGATCCCATCCTCCGAAGACGATGTCGTCCAAGTCCGCCAATCCGATGAAGTCCTTGATGAGGGGCGTTCGATTATCGGTACGCTGACCGAGTCGAATCGTATTCAACTGGGTCAGACTACCGATGGGCTGGGCCAACCCCTTCCGGATGAGATGGACACCAGCGATGGTGGTGGTGGCCACAGCCCCCATTCCCGGAAGCAGGACACCCAGGCGTCCTTCGGCCGAAGCTACCTCTGGAGGTCCTTCCGTCATTTATCGTTCCTTGGTAATCGGTAACGGCTTCCAGTTCCGAAGGGACTCCCCGGCCCGGAATGCAGTCTGCAGATCGGACGCAGAACACCCACCGATGATGCCGCCGGAGCCCCCCGGGCGATGTCGGTGAGTATTCATGCCTCCCACCGAACGTGCGCGAAGGTACTCCGGCGGTTTCTCAGACTCCGTCGGACGAAATCTCCGCTTCTAACGGCTCACTCTAGGGGGGGCAGGACAGGGCAGCAATTGGACTTTGGTCTTACACCGGCGTTGGTGCACGGCTCCTGGTTTTAGCTTCAGAATGACCTGACGGTTTCCATCCGAGAGC